>NZ_JBZXVU010000001.1:0-87225 GCF_058892565.1 Hirschia sp.
CGGGTGGTGTTTGCGTTTGTCCTTAACCATAGAATGGACATAGGTGGGAGTGATGCGCATTGAAAGGTATACTTTCCAGTGTCCAACATAAATGAGTTTTATCACCAGTCTATAAGCTGAAAATGGAATCGATAAACTATAGTCAAAAGGCCCTTAGTGAGGACAAAGATAGGACGTAAATTAAAAACAAAATAAGACGAATTAGGGTGGTTTATGCAATATTCAATTTAAGGACAAAGCTATCTTTTTTTACAGCCTGCACATGAGAACAAGTTGCAGAATTAGTCAGAAGTGATAAACAGATTTAAACGTCCTCTTTATTATGAATTGCTGACTTGTATACATGAATGTTCCTATCTTAACTCAAGATCTGAAAGCCAAGAAATCGGCACGGAAAAAGGCTTCCAATTTCTGGAAAAAGCAGGCGCGTATTTGGCACTGGATTTCAGGCGCGATTTGCCTGATCGGAATGCTGTTATTTGCGGTAACAGGTATCACGCTAAATCACGCAGCTGATATTAAAACGACTCCAAAAATTTCGAATGCTGCCATTACTTTAGACGAAGCAATGATGGGAAGTGTGCGCGCATTACCTCTTGAAGGTGAGAGCGTGCTTCCAAAAGACTTAGTTCGATATCTACGACGGGAATTAAACGTCAATACAGCGGGACGCAGCGCAGAATTAACCGATATTGATATCTATGTTGGTTTGCCGCGTGCGGGCGGCGATGCATGGCTGGCTATCGATCGAGAAACGGGATTGGTCGAATATGAGTCAACATCTCGTGGTGCGATCTCCTATCTCAATGATTTGCACAAAGGCCGCAATACAGGAACAGTTTGGGCACTGTTTCTGGATGTGTTCTCAATTGCGACAATTTTCTTTTGTTTGACGGGCCTGTGGCTGCTTCAGATCCACTCTAAAAAACGTGCCATCACATGGCCGCTTACAATAGGCGGGTTGGCTGTGCCAGTCGTCATTCTTTTCTTTTTTGTACATGGATAATAACATGAAAATGAAACTTACACTTTCAGGAATGGGCCTAGCACTTAGTGCAGGTTCTGCACACGCTGAAGGGCTAGAGGTGAATGTAGAACTGCCTCGCTTTAATGTGGCAGAATATCATAAGCCTTACGTTGCTATCTGGATTGCGAACGCAGATCACTCAGTCGCGGCGAATCTCTCTGTCTGGTATCAGCAAGAAGACGGACCTGAGGGTGAAGGTGAAACATGGCTAAAGGATATGCGTCAGTGGTGGCGACGCTCTGGGCGTTCTTTGGATTTGCCAATTGATGGTGTGTCTAGCCCAACACGTGCACCTGGCCAGCACACGCTACACTTTACAAATGAATCCACTCAGCTGGCTGACTTGGAAGCAGGTGATTATGTGCTTTGCGTCGAAGCTGCGCGAGAAGTGGGTGGTCGCGAAGTTGTAAAACTACCTTTTACTTGGAAGTCAGACGCTAGCCAAAGTGTGTCTGTTTCAGGTGAAACAGAGCTTGGAAATATTTCACTTAATATCGAACCGTAAAATTAGGTCAAAGGAATAAAGTTATGAAACTTAGATTGAAACCTCTACTCATGGCCGCAGCAATCGGTCTAGCTGTTTCTCCAGCAGCTCAGGCGCACAGAATGTGGATATTGCCATCGACGTTTACACTTTCAGGTGACGAGCAAATTGTAACACTTGATGGCGCTATCTCAAACGATCTGTTCTTCCCAAACCACGTTGCTATGAATTTGGACAATGTTGTGATTACAGCTCCAGACGGTTCGCAAAGTAAGCCAGAAAATGGGTGGAAGGGTGAAATCCGGTCTACATTTGACCTGAAGCTGGACCAACAGGGCACTTACAAAGTGGCAGAGCTGGGCGATTTTTTCTTCGCTTCTTGGAGTGAGGGTGACGAAAAAAAACGTAAACGTGGCAGTTGGGAAATGTTCGAAAAAGAAGGTATTCTGGCTAAAGAAGGTGTGGAGTTGTCTAGTTCTGCGCGCCGTTCGGAAACTTTCGTGACATTGGGCGCACCTACTGAAACCGCATTTAAAGTGACGGGTGTAGGAATAGAAATGACTCCCATCACACACCCCAATGATGTGTATCAAGGCGAAGAAGCTTCCTTTACATTTCTCGTCGATGGTAAAGCTGTCGCTGACTTGGAAGTGACGATTGTGAAGGGAAATGACCGTTACCGCGATGTGATCAACGAAGTGAAGGTCAAGACGGATAAAGATGGAGTAATCAAATTTACCCCAGAAGTTGCTGGCCGTTACTGGATGTCAGCTAGCTCTCGTAAGCCTGGTGAAAAGATGGGACAGGAAATGATGTTGAGAAGCGGCTATTCCGCAACTTTTGAGGCGTTAATTCCCTGATAGATATTCAGCCTCTGATTTTTAATCAGTTAAAAAAAGAACATGTAATTCTTCCTGAAGGACAGTCGCGACTGGACCTTCAGGGAGAGACTATGGGAACAAACTGGTCAGCAAAGATATACTTGCCGGCAAATATCAGTGAGACAGAAATCGTCCAATGTCTCAATCTGGTGTTTACTGATTATATAAATGTGTTCAGCCTCTGGGAGCCTCGCGCATTTATCAGTCGTTTTAATGCTGCTCCAGTGGGTGTTGTGTTGGAAGTGCCTGATCTGTTTCAGTCTATATGGCAGGCAGCTATAGACATAAAGCAACAAACAGGCGGCGCTTTTAATCCCTTTTGCTTCGATGAAATTTCCAATCGAGGGTTCAATCCTTCGGTTGAGATGCAACTTGATACCGCGACGAAATATGGTGGTAATCCATTTCCGCTTGGTCAAAGTGTGATTGCCAAGACTGATTGTCCCCAGATTGATCTCAATGCGATTGCAAAAGGCGCTGCTGTGGATGCCATGAGCAATGAATTGCGTCGGTTGGGGTGTGTATCTTTTCTCGTTGAAATTGGCGGTGAGTTTTCTGCTCAGGGCCTTAAAGAGGATGGTCAACCTTGGTGGGTTGATATTGAAACTCCTATACCTGCAGGAATATTGCATCGTGTTGCTTTGTCGGGGTTTTCGGTCGCGACGAGTGGTAATACGCATAAACAAAATTTGAGAAGGAATGATATCAATTTGGGTCATATCCTTTTACAGGAACACAGCGTTGATGCATTTAAATCCGTATCGGTTTTGCATCCCCACTGTATGTATGCAGACGCATGGGCAACTGCATTATATGCATCTTCAGAGACCGCTGTAGAAAGGGCTAATTCTCATGAATTAGCTGTTATTTTCCAGTTCCCATCTGGTGAAACATCTTATTCTGAGATGCTAAAAAGACACTTTGTAAACTAATTAAAATCCTAACATTTATTTTATGAGAATAATTCTTATTAGCTGTTGTGTTTGATAACCAGTACTTCTAGTAATTTTGAGAATCAATTGCAATAAATGTAGGGTAAAATGAAAAAAAGTTTTTGGGGATATACGGCACTTAGTAGCGCTGTAATGGCGAGCTTTATGGTGGGGCAAACTGCTTTTGCTCAGGATGGATCTCAAGGCGAGGTAAGTGATACATCGGCTGAACGCGAAATGCGGATGAGCGAAGTCGTTGTGACTGCTGCGGGGTTTGAACAAAAGATAGTAGATGCACCAGCTAGTATTAGTGTTGTAAGTGAACAAGAACTGAAAGTGCGCCCTTACTTAACACTTATAGACGCTGTTCGTAATCTTGAGGGGGTAGATGTCGGAGAAACGGCAGATAAAACAGGGCAGCGCACGATCAGCATACGGGGTATGGGGTCAGATTACACATTGGTGTTGATAGACGGAAAACGCCAGAATAATCACGGCGATATTTATCCCAACAATTTTGGTGGTAACCAGTTTAATCATATTCCTCCTCTGGATACGATTAAACGTATTGAGGTGATCCGGGGGCCGGCATCTACATTGTATGGGGCGGATGCATTGGGTGGTGTGATCAACATCATCACAAAAAAAGTATCAGACAAGTGGAGTGGTTCAGCGACTTTCGGGCGTAGCTTGCAAGAAAACGATAGCTTTGGGGATGACATAACATTTGACTTCGGTTTGAACGGACCTTTGGTTGCCGACAAGCTGGGCCTTAGCTTACGCGGCTCGATATATGAGCGCTTGGCGTCTCAGCCTGACTTTGTTCCCGCTGTAGATCCGTCTGGAGAAACCCACGTTAGAAGTTTTGGTTTTGGTGGTGGCGGAAGCACCGTTGATAGCACAAATAAGACAGCAGGATTTTCATTAAGTTGGACACCGACAGACAATCAAAGTTTGGTGCTTGATTATGATATATCCCGCCAAGTTTATGATAATACACCGATTTATAATCCGGAAACAGGTGATATAGCCTATCCTTTGGGGACGTTGGACGGCATTGATACTATTTGGCGAACTTCAGGCGGAATCGTAGCGCCTCGAGTAGGCTACGCCCAAGAACAATCATTTGACAGAGACAATTGGTCTCTTACCCATCAAGGGGAATGGGGCTTTGGTACAAGTTTTGTCTCTCTTGCATATGTAGATACCAATAATAATGGCCGTACGCTTCCGTTTGCAGTGGGCGAGCGCCTATTATTGTAAGAAATCTATGATGGAACAGGTGATTACGCTGGACTATCAGAAGATGAGCGTCGCCAGATAGCGGCTGATACTTTTCTTCCTCGTGACAAGCGAACACTTGAAAGCAGTCAATATACACTTGATGTTAAGTTCGACATTCCAGTTGCGAACGTGGTAGGCGATCATCACTTTGTGGTGGGTGGTCAGGTTATTGACGGTGAACTAGAAGATGGTGTTTTCGGATTGGAAGATACGGTTGATGGTTTGCAAGCGGTACAAGAGCAAAAACAATGGTCTTTATTTGCTGAAGACAACTGGTCACCGATTGAGAAATTGACCATTACGGGTGGTATTCGTTTTGATAACCATGATGTGTTTGGTGAGCACACAAGTCCGAGGCTTTATGGTGTTTATAACATATCTAATGAATGGACACTAAAAGGTGGTGTGAGCACAGGCTATAAAACACCCAAAACAACAGACCTTTACGATGGTATTACTGGCTTTGGTGGTCAGGGGACAAGTCCATGGACAGGAAACCCAGAGTTAGAGCCTGAAACAAGTGTGAATAGCGAGATCGCTGTATATTGGAATTCTCAGTCCAAAGGGCACAACTTCAATATCACATATTTCCAAAATGATTTTGAAGATAAGATTTCCTCTACAACTGTGACGCAAACTTGTGAGGAAACAGGTGGTGTGCGTCCATGTGCTAATCTTGGAACTTATGCAACAATTCTTGGTGTTGGTAGCTTGCGTCAGCCAATCAATATTGACAAAGCCAAGGTTAAAGGAGCTGAAGTTGCGGGTAAATATGAGATCTTAGATAGTCTCAGTGTACGCGCGAACTACACTTACACAGATAGTGAGCAATTGAGTGGTTCAAATGAAGGTTTGCCGCTTACCAACACAGCTAAGCATATGGGGAATGCGACTCTGGATTGGAGTATAACTGATGAGATTAGCGCGCAGCTATCTTATGAAACTCGGTCTAAACGTTATCGCGGTGTAAATACTGTAACAGGCAAGCACCTCTACTATAAAGACTATAGTGTTGTGAATCTTGGTGGTCAGTATCGATTGAATGAATTTGTGACATTCAGTGCGCGTATCAACAACTTGCTCGATGAAGATTTTACTAGTTACCAAACGGACTTCACAGACAATGGCGATGGCACATGGGAAGCCAGCTATGAAGATGACTACAACAATAAAGATAAGGCACGTAGTTTCTGGATCAGCGTCGGCGCTCGCTTCTAGTTTGATGCTTTAAATGTATTATTAGCCCCCTAAAATAGGGGGCTAATGGCCACAATTATTTTACAATCTTGGTTGATATAAAGCTTGGCTGTGACGTCTGGTTACGGTCAGATTACTCTTTGTTATCTATAGAATAATTGTAGAATCCTTTAAAAGGGAATTTTGATATATTGCATCTGAATACTCATTTGTCGCACTTGCGAAAATAAGATCATTCATGCATGCAATCTCGTCATGATGGGAATAAGTACAACACGGAAATCTATAAGATTGGTCTTTAGCGCATTGGCGTTAATGGCGGTGTTTGCACGTGCGGTGATACCTACTGGCTATATGCTTTCGATGGAGAAAGCTTCTCTTGGCAATCTTTTCCCTATCACTGTTTGTCATGGTGATGGGACGACCTCAGATACTGTTTTTCTGGATTTTCAGACTGGGAATCTTCTAAGTAGTGACACTCCGATCCCGTCTCCTGAAAAGGATGATAGTGGGACGTCAGCCTGTACTTTGTTGGCTATGTCAGGTCACGGGACAGAGCCTGATTTGGTATCTGTGCTCATCGCACCTAGAACAAAGGAAATGCTTGTTTCTCCCAAACCAGCATTTGTCGTGCCGGGCCAAGGTCTTGCTGCTCCACCGCCTCCAGCACGTGGTCCACCGATATTGATTTAAAAAGCTGTCCATCACGCAAACTTCAATGCTTTGTGTGCTGTTTGCATTCGTTTTTATGACGGTGCCTGATGGCAAATGGAAAGAGATTAAGATCTGCCTTTCCAAAAATCCCTCTAAATCAATATTCTAATACCTGCTGATTTCATGCAAGGCAGGTTCCCATGGGAATTTTTAATATAATGAAACGCTTTATTCTTCTAAGCATGGCCGCCACTTGTCTGGTGCCGGTTTTAGCACAGGCGCAAGATGTTCAAGATACAATCATTGTAACCGGCCAAAGTAATCTAGATCTAGAAACAAGCATTGCTGGGCGTCTAGGCCTTAGTAATCGCGAGACTCCAGCTATTGTTGATGTTGTGACCCAAACAGACTTGCAACAGCAGGGAGCAAGAACAGCAATAGAAGCATTGAATGCAGCGCCAGGCATTACATCGGGCAATCTTCCGGGCTCTACAGCTTCTGTTTCTATGCGCGGTTTTCACCGTGCTGTGAATTATCTTTTTGATGGTGTGCGTCAGGCCAATTCAGACGCTGGAATGCGAGACTATGACAGTTGGATGTTTGAACGCATTGAAGTCATAAAAGGACCAGCGTCGGTAACATCTGGAGAGGGCGCGCTGGCGGGGGCCATCAATTTTGTGCCGCGTCAGCCCAAATTGGGCGAAATGGGCGGTGAAGTTTTTGCAAGTTATGGTGATCACGATACGGCGCGTTTTGCTGGTGATTTGAATACACCTATAGGTGACAACATGGCTTTGCGTTCAGATCTTTCATTTGCCAAATCTGGCGGCTGGATTGATGGCACAGATTCCCAAAAAATTGCAGGGCGATTAGCATTTCTGGCGCAGCCAACTGATAAGCTTTCTATCACATTGTCAGCAGATTATTTTGAAGATGAATTCAACACAGCCTATTATGGCACACCAATTGTCTCGTCTGAATTTGCGCGCAACCCCTCCAATGTGGTGTCTGGAAGTGCCGGCCTTGTCCTTGATGAAGCGATGCGTGATGTAAATTTCAACGTTCTTGATGGAGATATGGCGTCAGAAAATACGTGGCTACGCGCGAAGGCTGAATATCAAATTTTTGAAGATTGGACGCTTGTCAGTGATACAAGTTGGTACACGTCTGATCGCCATTGGATCGATGCCGACGAATACACTTTCAATGGTGCAACGGGCTTTGTTGATCGTTATGCGACACATATTACGCATGACCATCAATATTGGAACCAGCGCCTCCATATGGCCTATGATGGAAATTTAGTTGGGCACCGAAATCGTTTCACAGCGGGGTTAGAGGTCAGCGATACTGATTTTTTCACATTGCGTCGTTTTGGGTCAGCGACGAGTGTTGATCCGTTTAATCCAGAACGCGGCGTTTTCCCTCCTGAAGATCCTCCAAATTTTACTTATCAGCAGGATGTAACAGCAGATGTAAAAGCGCTCGCATATTTTATGGAGGATGCGTTTAATATCACAAATGATTGGCTGATTGTTGGGGGTGTTCGGTTGGATAAATTCGAACTGGACCGTCAGGTCATAGATGTGATTTCTGATGACGTCATCAATTATGGGCAAGAGTATGATCCTGTCACTTGGCGTCTAGGAACAGTTTATAATTTAAAACCCCAAACACAGTTGTTTGCCCAATACACACGTGCGGCTACGCCGGTGACGGGATTGTTTTTTATGAGTTCAAGTCGTGCAGATTTTGATGTGTCGACAGGTGATTCCTATGAGGTTGGAATTAAATCTTCGCTCTTTAGAGAAAGCCTGAATGTCACAGCGTCAGTTTTCCACATCACTCAAGATGATATTCTCACGCGTGACCCCAATAATCCAAATATCACGGTTCAAGGTGGTAGTCAGATCTCTGAAGGGGGAGAGCTATCGCTAAATTGGACGCCGACTGATGAATGGTCTGCCAGTTTGAGTGCAAGCCTATTGAATGCGGAGTTTGATGAACTAATCGAGGGCGGCGGCGTTGATCGTTCTGGAAATCGTCCATCCAATACACCAGAGCAGTTAGCTGATTTTGTGGTTAAGTATACGCCAGAGGCGCTGCCAATCTCGATTACAGGTGCTGTGCGCTACAATGGTGATGCTTTCACCTCTAATGCTAATGATGTGAAATTGGAAAGCTATACGCTTTTAGATGCAGCAGTGTCGTGGAATGCTAAATTTGGAAAATTCACATTGCGGGGGCGTAATCTTGCCGACGAATTTTATGCAAATTGGTCCGGCTATTCTTCAGGACTAGTTTTTGTCGGTGAGCCAAGAAGTTTTGAACTCTCTTACTCACGTTCATTTTGATAATAAAATTGAGAAGAACGGCTCTTCATTGGGGAGCCGTTCGATTTTCTGGAAAGAAATGACAATGAGTGATTCAAAGCTTATTCAGACTAAGGCGGCAAGCAGAGCCGTATTGCATCGTGTGATATTTCGGCTGCATTTTTATGCTGGTATTTTAGTGGCACCATTTGTTCTTATACTTGCTATTACGGGTGCTATTTATCTTTATGTAACTGAAATTGAGGATATAGCTCATCCTGATTGGCGTTTTGTAAAAGAAGCAGGGCCGCATCTTTCGCCGCATAAGCTGATTGAAGGCGCGCAAGCTGCGTTTCCCGATACGGTAGCGACGAGAGTTGATCTTCCTACAGCTCCCAAACGAACGGCGGTCGTTTTTCTAACGCCTGAAATAGGAGAGCCTTTTCGTGTATATGTCGATCCTGTGTCGGGTATTGCGAATGGTTCATTCATATACGGACAGACGCTGGTTGGTTTCGCAGATCGTATGCATGGTTCACTCCTTTTAGGAGAGACAGGCGATCTTATTGTTGAATTGGCATCCTGTTGGACAATTGTGCTTATTCTTACAGGGCTATATTTATGGTGGCCGCGTACGCCAAAAAAAGTTTGGGGTGTATTTTTGCCGCGATTGGGTAAAGGTCGCCCATTTTGGCGAGATATACATGCTGCAACAGGAATTTGGACATCTGGACTTCTGTTATTCCTAATTTTAAGCGGATTGCCTTGGGCTTCCAATTGGGGAGGGTATCTTCAAGGCATAATGACAAGCATGGGTGTTGGTTATCCAGCATCCTATCGTACGCATATGAACCATGATGCGATAGAAACTGACCCTGTACAAACGCTTGCCGAGACGACGCCGGGCATTTCTTGGGCAATGGAACCGGCACCGGCACCGCATTCTGATCACACTCACAAGATGCCTATTTCAGTAAAAGAGGTTAGCGCTATTTTGGAAGGGGTAGGACTGACAACAGCATATCGCCTATCTCTGCCTAAAGATGCCCATGATGTCTTTACGGCATACACATATCCTGACCAACCAGAAGGCCAACGCACAATACATTTAGACCAATATTCTGGTGAGGTGATCAATAATGTCGGTTTTGCAGACTATGGTATTGGGGCCAAAACAGTCGAGTTGGGCGTGGCGATACATATGGGAAATTACTTTGGAATTCCCAATCAGCTTCTTATGCTTTTTGCTGCTTTGGGGGCGGCGATGTTGTCGCTATCTGGACCGATTATGTGGATGAAGCGGCGCAAAACAGGTTTGGGTGCACCGAAGCCATTGGGATCAAATCAGATGATATGGAGTGTTGCGTTTTTACTCTTGGCGCTTGGGGTAATATTTCCAACACTTGGCATTACAGCACTCATTTTGTTTGTGGTAGAGCGGCTTTTATTGTCTAGAATTGCGCCTGTTCGTTCTTGGCTGGGGTTAGCGCAATAGAGAAGAAATTGCTTTGCTGTTTTGCTGGTGCAAGCAAAGTAGAAGAGTTGCTGGGGTGAGGGCTAACTGCTGGGGCGCATGTAATTGATGTCTACAATAATAGTCTCTTAATAACGGCAGTGAGTGAATATTGCATCATAACTTATCGAAAAGATTTGATATAAATAGTTCACCAATACAAAATCAATATGTCATTGGTGAATATTGTGTTGGGCGATTTCGAGTACTGGGTTGAATGTAATTCAACGCTAGATCTTTATAGTTTATACACTCGATATACCAAATTTGCTATTTTAAATTCTATAACAAATGGCTTTCGGCAGAATTAGATTGCCTACAAGTTGCAATATATTGATGTAATTTCTAAAAAATTTAAGAAGAGAATTTCATCGTTAAGTAGTTATTATGACTTTCGCGTTACCTGATAGTTTATGAAAGTAGCTATTTTAGTTACTTTTTGTGCAATTGTTTCTTAAAATGTCAATTTCTCTTTTGAAGAAATGTGGCAGTGCTTGAGAGCGCAAAACTTAAGATTGTGTCGTTTTGTGTTAGCGTCAATTTTAAAGGTTTATGGATCGCTATGGTTGAGGAATTGGCAACGCCGCAATTGGAAAAAATCATTCAATTGGAAAGCCGTCTCACGGGAAGAGCCGTTGACAGTTTGCATCTGTTCTTATTGGAAAAAAGCGGAACAGATGATCCTATCCTCATAGATGCTTCTGAGGTGACGTTGATTGATACCACAGCAATTCAAGTTCTGCTGAGTGCAGAGAAAGAATGCATCAGTCGAGAAAAGCAATTTCAAAATAACAATATGAGCTCCGATTTTATAGGAGCAATGACGACGCTGGGATTGGCCAATGTTGTTGATCGATGGAGAGATGGAAATGTCTAAACGTGTTATGGTTGTCGATGATTCCAAAACAATGAGAGACATGGTTTCCTTTACGCTTAAACGCGAAGGTTATGAAGTCGTAGAAGCTGAGGATGGGATAAGAGCGACTGAAGTTAGCGGTGTCGGCATTTTTGATCTGGTTATAACAGATGTGAATATGCCGCGCAAAGATGGCATAACGCTGACCAAAGAATTGCGAATGAAACCGCAATTTCGCTCAACGCCGATTTTAATCCTAACCACGGAAGCTGATGCAACAAAAAAAGCAGCTGGTAAGGCTGCCGGTGCTACAGGGTGGATTGTAAAACCCTTTGACCCAGATCAGTTGCTTAGCGTTGTAAAGCGCGTCTGTCGCTAGGGGGCTGGGGGATGAATGATTTTGAACAGTTTCGGCAAACGTTTTTTGAAGAGTGCGATGAACTTCTTCAACGGTTTGAGGATGTCGCTACGACACTTCAGCCGGAGGGAAATGATAGCGAAACTTTAAACGAGCTTTTCCGTGCTGTTCATTCTATAAAAGCTGGTGCTGGAGCGTTCAAACTCGATAGATTGGTCGTCTATGCGCATGAGCTTGAAGACTTTCTAGATCAAGTTCGTGGCGATTTGATTGGTTTGCAAGCTGATGGGCCTGCACTCATTATCCAGTCTGGTGATGTTCTTCGAGAATTAGTTGAGAATGCTCAATCAGGGCAGGAAGCTCCTGATGGTTTGGAGTCTGTGACACTTGAAAAACTCCGTCAATTGAATCCTAAAAAAGCTATTGAGGTGATGCCTGTTGCGGTCGTTGAAAATGCTGAAGCGACTAGAACTAGTTATGAAATTTATTTTCGACCATTCCGGTCTATGTATGAAACAGCAAATGAACCGCAATTACTTTTTGAAGCTTTATCTGATTTAGGTGACATAAACATACACATAGACACTTCAAAAGTTGTTGAATTGTCTAAACTTGATCCAATGGAGAGCTATTTCTCTTGGAACATTGAATTGTGTAGTGATTGTAGTGTTGAAGATATTACAGCGGTATTCGAGTTCGTAGAAGATGATTGCGAACTCACGATTAAAGCAAAAACCATATCTGAAGCGGATGCAGAAGAGATTGTAAAATCTAGTTCTGTTGACGATAAATCACCTGATGGCGCGCAGGTTATTGTCGGAAAGTCCGCAAAACCTGAAACAGAACGTGCAAAGCCTCAATTGGGGTCCATTCGGGTTGATCTGGAAAAGGTGGATCAGCTTGTAAATATGGTTGGGGAATTGGTGATTGCTCAAGCCATGGCGCTTGAGAGCATTTCCTCTGAAATCGGTATTGCGCAAGTTAATCAATTGCAGGCGTTAGAAGATCTGACAATGCGGACACGGCAGTTGCAAGAAGGCGTTATGGCAATTCGTATGCAGCCGATTAAAGCACTGTTTTCTCGGTTTCCTCGATTGGTACGTGATCTTTCTACAAAACTCGAAAAGGATGTCACACTTATATTGGAAGGTGAGGCAACTGAAGTAGATAAAACGATTATTGAAGAACTCTCTGATCCGCTTACTCACATGATCCGCAATTGTATGGACCATGGTATCGAAATGCCTGAGGATCGCGTGCAAGCGGGTAAAAAAGCGCAAGGAACTGTTCGTTTAAGTGCTGAACAACGCAATGGCCGAATTCTGATACGGGTGAGTGATGATGGTCGTGGCTTAGACCCTGATAAGGTTGTTGCCAGAGCTATCCAGCAAGGCTTGATTGCTGAAGGCGATGAGCTGACAAAAGAAGATATCGAAATGATGATCTTCCGCCCAGGTTTTTCAACGGCTAGTGCCGTTAGCGATGTTTCCGGGCGCGGTGTTGGTATGGATGTTGTGCGCCGAAATATTCAAAAATTAGGTGGTCGAATTACGCTTGATTCAAAGAAGGGACATGGTTCCTGCTTCACTTTAGCACTGCCACTAACATTGGCTGTTTTGGATGGAATGTTAGTCGCCACTGCAGGGGAGCGTTATGTCATACCGTTATCTTCTATTGTAGAAACAGTTTGCCCTGCACCGAGTCAAATTAAGCAAATGCCTGATGGTGGGCAAGTCCTTTCTTTGAGAGGAAACACCATTCGGTTGGTCGATCTTTGTGGATGTATGGGGCTTTCCCGAAAGGGATTGACTGAACCATTGCGAAAACTCGCAGTGATTGTTGAAACAGAGTTTGGTCGTCAGGTCGGGATTGTTGTGGATGAGCTGCTGGGGCAGCAACAAGTCGTCATAAAAAGCCTTGAGACAAACTACTACAATATTCCAGGTGTGGCTGGGTCGGCAATTCTCGGAGACGGTAGAGTGCGGCTGATACTTGATGTCGATGGCCTTGTTACCATGACGCCTAAGCCATCTCTTTCCAATTTTGACAAGGGTCAAGCCATAGAAGCTGAAAATCAATTCCAAGCAAATGCAACAAGAGGACAGAGCAGATGAACCAATCTCAAATGGAGTCTGATTTCTCTCAAGATGCTGATAGGGCGACAGAAGCGCCTTCTCCGCCGAGGCAATATGTTAGTTTTACCGTTGGTGATGCCTGTTATGCCGTCGATATAATGTCGGTGCGTGAAATTAAAGGTTGGGCCGATATTACAAGTCTACCCAATCAACCCGATTATGTGCGTGGTGTATTAAACCTGCGTGGTGCTGTTTTGCCGATTATTGATTTGAAATGTCGGCTTGGTGAAACAATGACAGATCCAACACAACGACATGTCATTGTTATTGTTTCAATTAATGAACGACAAATTGGTTTATTGGTTGATGCAGTGTCAGATATTCTGATTGTTGAAGATGATCAGATAAAGCCTGTTCCTGAAACGAACGTAAAAAAAGATGCGGACGTTTTTACGGGGTTCTTGACTGAAAAAGATCAAATGGTCGCGATGCTAGACCTTGAAAATTTACTCGTTTCCCAGATCCGCGAATTTGATGGATCCGATATCCCCACAAATCAATAGTTTGCTCTGAAGGAATGCCCAGATGAACTCGAATTCTCCAATTACGATGAAGACTGCTCCCAAAGATACTAAATCCCAATTGATGTCATCCGCTGCTATGTTTGTAGGCGGAGCGGCGGGGTTGGCTGGTATATCCTTGGTTTCACAACAATTTGGATTGATGCCCGCACTCATACTTTGTGTTCCTGTTGCTGCTGTTGCAGCGGGGCTTGGCTTTATGAGAAAAGGCAGTCAGTTGAACACACATTCTCAATTGAGAGAATTGTCAGCTAAGCAAAATGCAATTGATAAAGTGCAAGCGGTAATCGAGTTTGAGCTAGATGGCACAATCTTGGATGCAAACCAGAATTTTTGCGACACGGTTGGATATCGAAAAGAAGAAATTATCGGACAACACCACTCCATATTTGTGGAACGCGAAGTAGCTGACGGGTCTGAATATAAAAATTTCTGGCAAAAGTTGAAGCAAGGTGAATTCATTGCAGATGAATTTCGGCGGGTTGGTAAAAACGGAAAAGAGATATGGATTGTTGCATCATACAACCCAATTTTTGACGAGAATGGCCGCGCATACAAAGTCATCAAATATGCGACAGATATAACAGCAGAGAAATTGAAATCTGCTGATATGACAGCGCAAATTAATGCAATCAACCAATCTCAAGCTGTTATCGAATTTGATATTACCGGTAAGATACTGAATGCTAATGAAAATTTCTGCAATACTATGGGGTATTCACTGTCTGAAATAAAGGGCAAGCACCATTCTATGTTTGCTGATCCAGAATTTGCTCGGTCTCATGAATACAAACAATTTTGGGAAAAATTAGGCCGTGGAGAGTTTGATAGTGGTGAGTATGAACGCGTCGCCGCTGGTGGGCGTAAGGTTTTGCTTCAAGCATCTTACAATCCGGTTTTCGATTTAAATGGTAAATTGGCTAAGGTTGTAAAATATGCTTCTGATCTGACCCAGAGTGAACGCATGAAAGAAAATGCACGAATCCGCTCGGCATTGGATGTTGCAACAACGAATGTTATGATCGCGGATACAGATTTCAACATCGTGTATCTTAACGACGCACAGCACGAAATGATGCGTGTAGCTGAAGATGACCTAAAAGCAGAACTAAGCCAGTTTGATAGCCAGAAACTTCTTGGCGCAAATATCGATATTTTCCATAAAAACCCAACGCATCAACGTACAATGTTGGCGCGTCTGACATCTACATATGAAACAGATATTCGAGTCGGGCCAAGGTATTTCCATCTTATTGCGACACCTGTCTTCGGTGAAGATAAAGAGCGTGTAGGAACTGTTGTTGAATGGCGTGACGATACTATAGAAAAAGCAATCGAGCGCGAAGTTCAGGACGTTGTTGAGGCAGTTTCCCGTGGTGATTTCTCCAAGTCGATCAGTATAGAAGGCAAGGATGGATTTATGCTTCTCCTCGCTGAGAGTATTAATGTTCTGTCTGGGCGCGTTTCAATTGTTTTGGATTCCCTTGGAATGATGCTTGATGCGATGTCTCAAGGTGATTTGACCAAGCGAATTGAGGATGACTTTGAGGGCGTTTATGGAAAACTTAAAGAAGATGCCAATGCCACATCTGCTCGTTTGCAAGAGACTGTTTTAGCTATCTCTAACTCTGCAACGGAAGTGTCTTCTGGTGCTGAAGAAATTTCTATGGGTGCAACGGATCTGTCCCAGCGAACAGAGCAGCAGGCGGCAAACCTTGAAGAAACAGCCTCATCAATGCAGCAAATGGCTGCAACGATTAAACAGAACGCAGATAACTCACAACATGCAAGCCAACTGGCTGTAACAGCGAGAGAGTCAGCTGTGTCCGGTGGCGAAATCGTGCACAATGCAGTTGAATCCATGAGTAAGATTGAGCAGTCATCTCGCAGCATTTCAGATATTATTGGAGTGATAGACGAGATAGCTTTCCAAACCAATCTTCTGGCTTTGAATGCCGCCGTTGAAGCTGCGCGTGCAGGGGATGCCGGACGTGGGTTCGCAGTTGTTGCGTCTGAAGTGCGTTCATTGGCACAACGGTCTGCTCAGGCTGCTAAGGATATTAAGGATCTAATAGTTGAATCGAGTTCGCAGGTAAAAGGCGGCGTTGATTTAGTGAACCAGACCGGGGAAGCTCTTAATGGAATTGTGGATGCTATCAAGAAAGTTGCTGACATAGTCGCGGAAATAAGTGCTGCTTCTGGCGAGCAAGCGACTGGAGCTGAAGAAATCAATAAAGCCATTACTCAGATGGATGAGATGACACAGCAGAACTCTGCTCTTGTAGAAGAAAATGCAGCAGCGGCTAAAACGATGACAGATCAAGCCCTCGATATGCGTGAGCGGATGGGGTTCTTTAATGTTGGCGAAAATACAATCAAGCCCAAAATTGTCGGCGGAAGTTTTACAGGCAAACCAACTCCAGTTCAGTCTTCAAACAGAGGAGGAGCGCGTGTTCTTCAGTCTGCTTTGGCGGAGAGCATTCAAGAAGACGATGATTGGAGCGAGTTTTAATAGCTGAGTAATACTATGAACGCTTTAGCCAAAAATACTGCAGCAGACCCAGAACGCGAGTTCAAAATGGGCAATGGCGAGTTTCAAGCGATTGCTAAGGCAATCTATAAACACGCTGGTATTGTGATTGATAGTTCAAAGCGTGAATTAGTTTATTCTCGAATGAGTAGGCGTTTGCGGGCGTTATCTTTGTCTGATTTTTCTTCTTATTTAAGCATATTAGAAGGTGCGCAGGGTAAAAGTGAAATCAAGCACTTGATCAATACATTGACGACCAATCATACGCGTTTTTTTCGAGAGCCTCATCATTTCCAATATATGCAAGAAACGATAATTCCTTATTGGAAAAAGCGGGCAGAAAAGACTGGAAATAAACGCCTGCGAATTTGGTGTGCGGCGAGCTCTACCGGCGAAGAGCCATATACTTTGGCAATGGTGATCGCCAATGGACTTAAAGGTTCTGTGCAATGGGATTGGAAGATACTCGCGACTGACATTGATACGAGTGTTTTAGCTGCAGCTAAAAAAGGAATATATGAAAACAAGGCTTTAGAAGAAATACCAAAAGACTACCGTCGCTCATATATCAATAAACTCGGTGATGGTCAGTTTGAAATAAAGCCTGAGTTAAAAAGACATGTCACTTTTAACCGGTTGAATTTACATGGTGCTTGGCCGATAAAAACTAGTTTTGACATGATTTTTTGTCGCAATGTTTTTATCTATTTTGATCTACCATCAAAACAATTGCTTGTTGATCGTTTTTCGGAGGTGCTTTCCGAGGAAGGCTGGTTCTTCTTAGGGCATTCAGAATCGATTCTCGTTGAAAATTCGCCTTTCAAACTCGTAGGTCGCACGATTTATGAGCCGTCAAATGTGGTGCGTAGATTATGAGCACGTTTTCATCGAAAAAATGTTCAGATGATGGAGTATCTCGTTATTTTGACAGCGAAAAAAAACGCTGGGTAGTTACGGTATTACCAGGAACGCAATACGTCTCCAGAGATGAAGATGAGGTCATTGCAACCGTATTAGGTTCTTGTGTTGCTGCCTGTATTTGGGATCCGCTGTCCAAAGTCGGAGGTGTCAATCATTTCATGCTTCCTCATGATGATGCCGGTTTATGGAGTGGCGCTAGCCTTGCGCTTCGTTACGGCAATCACGCAATGGATGCGTTGATAAATGAACTTCTGCAGCAGGGGGCAGAGAAAAAGCGTCTAAATTGTAAATTTTTTGGTGGAGGCAATGTTGTCAAAGGCCTCGGGCGTGTTGGTTCCAAAAATGCCTTGTTTGCAAAAGAATACTCAGCTGTTGAACAGCTGAATGTGACAAAAATGGATCTCGGTGGGGAAAGTGGACGACGTATTTTGTTTGAGCCAGTGACGGGACGCGCTTGGAGGAAGTTTTTGGATGCCAGTGCTGGGCTTTCAGTCGTGCATCAAGAAGCATTGCTACAGCCCAAGATTGAGGTTGCACCGACTTCTATAGAGTTATTTTAAGGAACATACAAAATGAGTAAAATCAAAGTTGTAGTGGTCGATGATAGTGCCTTGATGCGTCGCATAATCCCTTCCTTACTTGAAAAGACAGGGGAGATAGAAGTTGTTGCAACTGCACCGGACCCGATTATCGCTCGTCAAAAAATAAAATTGACTAATCCTGATGTTATAACTCTCGATGTAGAGATGCCTAAAATGGATGGTATCTCTTTTCTTGAAAAAATCATGTCCCTAAGACCAATGCCTGTTGTGATGATTTCTTCACTGACGACAAAAAGTGCTGATGTCACTCTGCGTGCTTTAGAACTAGGAGCAGTTGATTTTGTGACGAAGCCTGCTCTCGATCTTGCTGCTAATATGGAAACCATGTCGCAAGAGCTTATAGAAAAGGTAAAAACGGCTGCAACCTCCAATATTCAACGTCGTCGAACTGCGCCTGTTCAGGTCACGAATAAGACGTTCACGTCATTCGAAACCACTGAAAATTTAGTCGCAATAGGCGCATCGACTGGTGGTGTTGAGACGTTGGGAAGACTACTTCCTAAATTGCCGCGTAATTCTCCCGCAATACTGATTACCCAACACATGCCACCCAATTTTACGCGACAATTTGCCGAAAGATTAAATAAAACGTGTGCGGTTACAGTACGTGAGGCCGAAAATAATCAAAGGGTTCGTCCCGGTGAAGTTTGGATTTCTCCTGGAAGCCAGCATCTGACACTTAAACGTTCGGGAGCTGATTATATCTGTAAGTTGAGTGATGCGCCTGCGGTCAATGGTCATAGACCATCTGTTGATGTGCTTTTTGACTCTGTCGCAGAACACTGTGGTTCAAAGGCAATAGGCGTTATTTTGACGGGAATGGGTAAGGATGGTGCCAAAGGGCTGCTGAACATGAAACAGGCCGGTGCTAAAACCTTTGGACAAGATGAAGCGACGAGCATCGTTTATGGCATGCCCCGAGCAGCTTTTGAAATAGGCGCTGTGGATCAGCAGCTTCGTGAAGATGCAATAATTGAGGAAGTGTTGGATGCAGCGGCTGCTAAGTCGAATGCAATACGAATCTAAGTCCTGAAATATAAAATATTTTAAAGAATTGAGATGCTTATGTTGTTAGAGATGGAAATGGGAAATAGTTTAGAAGGCAGAGAAGGTGTAAGCACCTCTGCTTTTTCTCGTATATTGCTCGGGACAGTTGAAAGCTCTAACAAGATTCTGAGAGAGACATCCGTTGATGTAGAACATCAGGCGGGTCAATTAAGTGATTTGTTCAATAAATTGACCTTGGCGACTGAAGGTCAGGCTGAGCGACTTTCTAGCCTCGTATCTCAAGTCTCTAAAGTGGAGCATGAGGGTCAAGAAGTCGACCTTGCAACCATTCCTGTTTTTCTAAAACAATCCCTCGAAGAAGTATCCAACCGCGTGCTTGTGCTTTCCAAACAAGGCGTTGGTTTGATTTATTCGCTTGATCAAATCCTCAAAGAAATGAGTGAGCTAAATGGATGTATCCGTGATATTGAAGGAATTAATAGGCAAACGCGCCTCTTATCCCTGAATGCGCAAATAGAAGCCGCAAGAGCGGGTGATGTAGCAAGTGGTTTTCAAGTTGTATCTATGGAGATGTTGAAGGTCTCTGAGGGGATTGATAGGTTAGCCACACGTATGCTGACAAGCACTCAATCGGTGACTTCAAGTATTCAAGAAGTGATATCTTCTATCAAAGACGAATATCAGGAACTTAGCCGTATTGGTGCACTGGATTTTTCTGTCCAGATTGACGCCAAGAAGAGCTTGGAAATATTGATGGATGCTTTGGTTAATCGCAATTCCGATATTCAAAGTGTGCTTGGAGACTCAACAGAAGAGGCACAAGCTATAGCAAATGATATTCGACAGGTTGTGATGACCATGCAGTTCCAAGATCGCATGAAACAGCGCACAGACGCTATTGTGGATGTGATGGAACATTTATCCCGCTTTGTTGAAAACAATCCTGATGGAATGAACAGTGAAGCTGAATGTAATGATCTCGCCCAAACAATTATTGACGGCATTACGCTCACAGAGGTGCGCACACAATTTCAGCGCACTTTTTTTGGAGAGTCCGAAGAAGTGGAAGAAATTGATGATGGCATTGAGTTATTTTAATAGGAGTGATCGATGAAATACCGTTTCGACGAAAGAGGTGACACTCTTTATGTGAATGTATCAGATGTCTTAACATTTGAAGATCATGAGGTTTTCAATCCAGTCATTCAAGAAATTGAAGATGGTCCCGCTGCAAATGTAGTTGTTGATTTGCAGGAATTGAAAACAGTTGATTCCGCCGGCATAGGGTTATTGCTGCTTGCAAATGATAGGGCAAAGAAGAAAGGCAAGAGCTTCAAAATTTCAAATCTGCAAGGTCATGTGGCGGTAGTTGCTGAACTGTTCAAATTTGATCAATTGGTTGATGTTATAAATTAGGAAAACGCCATGCCTGAGAGCGTATTTCGGAATTTGTCTTCTGTATTAGATGTTTCAAATATTTTGATAGTATCTGAAGATATTTACGCACAGGCTAGAGTTGGCAAAACTTTAAGCGCTGGTGGATTAGAATGCCTCAAATTTGTTGATTCTTTTGAGACAGCTTCCACGGCAATTGATGAAGAAATGCCCGACTTGGTCATTCTAAATAATGATTTTACCGTTGATGTAATTATAGAGCTTTGTCAGCAATTAAAATCTATCTTAGATGATAACATACCGGTCGTATGTTATCTTCCTAGGCATGATCAGGATGCACGTTTGGAAGCTTTTAAGTCAGGCGTAACAGAAATTATTATCCAACCATCTTCAGATGGAGAATTTATTCTTCGCATAAGAAGAGCGTTGGAAAGACGAAACCTTCTGAAACAATTGAGAAGGGATAAGGTGCGGTTTCAAAAAGACCTTGTTGCAGCACAGAATATGCAATGTGATTTGCTTCAGTCTAAAGAGACCATTGACGCAATATCTGAAACCAGAAATGTAGAAATAGACACATTTTATGAAGCATCAAATATGCTGGGTGGCGATTGGTGGCATGTCATGCCTATCGATAATGATCGGGTCGGATTGCTAACCTTTGATATTTCTGGTCATGGCGTTACAGCGGCAATAAACGCTTTTAGGTTGCAATTGATCATTCTTTCTTTGAAGGAGGAAAGACGAAGGCCTGCAATATGGATGTCATTGTTAAATAAAGAATTATATAAAATTCTACCACCAGAGCAATTTGCCTCAGGGTTTTATGGTGTCTACCACAGGCGAAAGCATGAACTAGAATATGTAAATGCTGGAAGTCCAACACCGTTTGTCTTTAGAGATAGAAAAAGCGGGTTTGATAAGTTGCAAACGACTGGACCTATTTTGGGATGCGCATCAGAAATAAACTACGAATCTAAAATAGAGGTGCTTGCTCCAAATGACAGGTTATTCCTCTATAGTGATGCGCTTTATGAAGATTTTGAACATCCCGAAAACACATTGGGAACCGATGAGTTGGGAGAATTGCTCCTAAAGATATCGGAGAACCAACACACGGGGCCAGCCTTTATCGAGGCTGTATTTGAAAAGATGGTTCAACGAACGAACAATAAAAAATTCGATGATGATTTAACCATTCTATCAATGAAAGTTTTGCCTCCTAAAGACATGAGGAGCTATTACAGAACTAGCGCAGTGAAGAATTGCGTTTGGATCGCTTCCCCAAGCAGCCATGTTGTTACTGAAGAGCTGATTGAATACTTATATGGAGAGTATGGAAGTTCGCTGCATGTTGGTGATAAACTTCCAGCGGGAAGTGAAGTAGACTTTGTTATTGTGGCAGAAACCCATATTGATAGGCTAAAACTTGCACGTGATCACTCAACCGAATTTTTCAGCTCTATCTTAATCAGTTCGGATAGATGCCATGATGAAATTGCGGACTTTGTGTTGCCGATGGATACGGATTTTGAAACCCTAAAATCAGTAAGTAAGGCTTGCCGCGAGTTAAGGTTACAATCCCATTCATTGCGAGAAGAGGTTTCACTTCGTAAGTCGGCTATCGGGACGATTAATAATGGTGAATTCTCGTTTTCGACTTTGACTGAGGCTAGAAATTTATCAACAATGTTAGCAATTGCATGCCCAAATGCGGACATGGTTGCAATTGGTTTGCGTGAATTGATGGTGAACGCAGTAGAGCATGGAAACCTTGAAATTTCATCTCAACAAAAACAAGATTTGATCATGTCAGGTAACTGGCGAAATGAGATAGAAACTCGACTGCAAGATCCAAGATATAGTGAACGCGAAGTTGTGATTAGGTATTCTAGGACAGCTGAACAAATCACCTTTCTTATTGAGGATGAGGGGAGTGGTTTTGATTTTGAGGCATTGGATAAGGAACAACCTACTGGAACAACTTATCGTGGACGTGGAATTGCGTTAGCGCGTCAGCTCGCTTTTCCAGAGATTGAATATCTTGGTTGTGGGAATATTGTACGGGCTGTTATTAATCTGAATTGAGCATTTTTATGTCAGGTCTGTTTAAATAAAATTCTTTTAGTTTTAATGGGTTGATATATTTTTATAAGCTGAGAAGCTAAGCTATTATTAGGTCATCTCGGTTCTGGCGGAATACAAAATGAGTGTTGTTTTCATACTTGGTGGTGCGCGATCAGGTAAAAGCCGTCGGGCGCAACAAATTGTAGAATCAGTGTCGGATAAACGTTGTTATATCGCGACGGCACAAGCGTTTGATGAGGAGATGACGCAACGCATTTCACATCATAAATTAGACCGAGATACATCTTGGGTGACATTTGAGGAACCAATTGAGCTTGCTCAGATTATACTGAGATGTGAGCAGGGTGGACATCTTGCTATTTTAGTGGACTGTCTGACCTTATGGCTGAGCAATATCATGTTGGATAAACGTGATATTGAAATGGAAACTCAAAAACTTCTGGAAGCTTTATCGCAAGTGCATGGAACGATTGTTTTAGTCTCCAACGAGGTTGGTATGGGACTAGTTCCTGAAACCCCTCTTGGGCGAGAGTTTCGCGATGCACAGGGGCGATTAAACCAAACTATTGCCGCTTGTGCTGATAAGGTTGAGTTTGTGGCGGCGGGCTTGCCGCTTACCTTAAAAGGCTAAGAGCCTGCGCCAAGCGATTGGATGCATCCGCATTTGTGGGCAATCCAATGCGAAGATGATTGTTGGTCCAATCAAATCGCCTTGTGTAAATTCCTTTTGAAATCAATATGTCCCAAGCTTTATGCGCATTATCAATGTTTATGAAGCGATATAAATATGTGCCGGTGATTTGGGTGATGGAATTTGAGTTGAGAATTTGATCTAGTTTTTGTATCTCGGATTTTAGACGAGAACGTGTTTCTTCATGCCATTTGAAATCCCGATAAGCTGCTGTGCCTATGTGTAGTGCTTGTGTGGAGACGCTCCATACACCTAGCCTTGCTTGCATGGCTTTGAGTATTTCCGGCTCTGCCAATATTGCCCCTAAACGCAGCCCTGCTAGGCCGAAAAACTTGCCAATAGAGCGTAGGATAATGAGACCTCTACGGCCTGCACAATCTGCTAGGCTTAGGTCTGGATATAAATCTGCATAAGCTTCATCAATAATGAGATATCCATTGTGAGCTGATAATTTGTTTAGCGCTTCTTCTAATTCTTCGCGGCTGTAAGCGTGTCCATCGGGATTATTTGGGTTGCAAATGACGATGCAATCAGCGCTATCAGCGTATGTGAGTGGTGATTTAGTCTCGATAATTTCACACTTGGCTGTTGTCCAAGTGTTGATGTGGTCGCCATACATTGGTGAATGAATGACGACTTTTTGTGGATTGAGTATCGTTGGTAGCAATCGGATCAATAATTCACTGCCGGGTGCTAATAGAATGTGCTGAGATGGAGCGTTGAGGTAAGATGACAATGCCTGCACGCAATTTTGATATTCCGACTTTGTTGGCAAATGCGCGAGTGAGACTGGTTGGCATTTTTCAACAGGCCATGACCAAGGATTGATGCCGGTTGATAAATCAATCCACGGCATGGGCGCATCAGGATAGCGCTGTGCGATGGTATCCAATGCGCCGCCATGAAGGAAATCTTCATTCATTGCCACAAGCTCCAAAAGTGAATTGCTGCTAAAATGGTCGCTATCACCAGCATGGATTTTATATAAAGTATCAGACCTTGCTGAATGTCATCTGGAGATGGGGAGTGACCCTCAGCATTTAATACGGGTTCAACGACTTGTTTATTGTTGTAAATGCGGGGGCCGGACAAATTGATATTGAGTGCGCCGGCCATGGCTGCTTCTGGCCAACCTGCATTGGGTGAGCGATGTTTGGATGCATCTTGAAGCATTATTTTCAATGCTTGGAACTTCAAGCTTGTAAGTGCGAAAACAAGGCCGGTAATTCTTGCGGGCAATAGATTGACGATATCATCCAGTCGAGCAGCGAAACCACCAAATGCGTGATATTTTTCACTCTTATGCCCGATCATGGAGTCGAGCGTGTTTATCGCTTTATATGCAGCGATACCGGGTAGGCCAAACAATACTGCCCAGAAAAGTGGTGCAACCACTCCATCTGATGTGTTTTCGGCAAGGCTTTCTAAGCTTGCTCGAGAAATTTCTGATGCATTTAGTTGAGAGGTCTCTCGTCCAACAATTTGACTCACTGCAATTCGTGCCGCTGGAATGTCGTCATTTTTTAGCGGAAGCAGCACTTTGTGGATATGCGTATAGAGGCTGCGGGACGCGATTAAGCTGGAGATTAAGACAGCTTCAATGCTCCAACCAAATGGGATGTATGATAATAGAAAAGATATCATACATGCTAGTCCGGTTGTTGAAGTGATGACTATAATAGATGTGGTTGCTCCCGCCATATAGCGTGCTTGATGAGAGACATTTGATCGGTTCCACATCCGGTCAAATTTGGAAATACAAGCGCCAATCCACACAACAGGGTGTTTGATTTTTTGATATAGCCAATCGGGCCAACCAAAGAGGGCTTCAATTGCCCAAGCTAGCAGAACAATGTTTATTGCGGTCATTGCTGATTTGGTGACCAACCTACAGGTTTTGCACTCGCAAACAGGGCATCAACATCCAAGACAGTATCCAAATCTGACGCCAATTGGTCGAGCGTGTCTTCAACTGTCTGATTGTAATTATAGGCATGGTCTGTTGGCTGACCCCAGCGCTCAATCCATGTTTGACGATATTCATCTGATGCAAATAGCCCATGCACATAACACCCAGATGTGAGGTTGTTGGAGCTTGTAGCGCCTTCATTGCTTCCATCTATTTTAAGCAGAGGACGGTTGCAGTCTGCACCGAAGGAGCGACCGGCATGGATTCTGTAGCCTGAGGTTTGAATATCCGTTGATGCACAATAGGCGGACACAGGAGAAACCGTTTTGGTGTTATACATGTGTGTGTCGATATTGAGTAAACCGAGACCATTTATTTTTTTCTTTGGTCCTTCATATCCATTCAAATCCGAAATGGATTGTCCCAAAATTTGATAGCCACCACAAATGCCGAATATATGTCCGCCAGCGCGAGCATGTGCGAGAATATCAATATCCCATCCTTGCTCGAGAATGAATTCCATATCGGAAATAGTGGATTTGGTTCCAAATAGCATGATGACATCGACATTGCGCGGTATATTTTTGCCCGGAGCGACCCATTGAAAATCTATATTGGGATCAAGGCGCAAAGGATCAGCATCATCAAAATTGGCCATACGCGATAACATGGGGGCTGCTATGCGGAGTTTGTCTGATGGTGTTTTAGAAGGCTGAATGAGGGAAACCGCATCTTCTGCCGGGAGGCGAGATAAAGTTGGTAGCCAAGGAATGACGCCGAAGCAGGGCCATCCTGTCATTTTTTCTATAGCTGATATTCCATCATCAAATAATGCGGGATCACCGCGAAATTTATTGATGATAAAGCTGGTGATCATTTCCGCATCTGTTGGAGAGATGACATTCTTTGTGCCAACTAAGCTGGCGATCACGCCGCCTTTGTCGATGTCTCCAATGAGGCTGACAGGGATACCAGCTTTGCGAGCAAAACCCATATTGGCAATATCGCGCGCGCGTAGATTAATCTCTGCCGGGCTGCCAGCACCTTCGACAATAATAAGATCATGTTTAGCAGTGAGACGGTCAAAACTTTCCATGACTGCGCCCATCAAATTATCACGAGAATTCATGTAATCTGCTGCTTCGAATGTGTTTATGGGATGACCGTGGACAATCACTTGTGCTGTGCGATCTGATTGGGGTTTGAGCAAGACGGGATTGAAATCTGTGTGTAGGTCTAATCCAGCGGCTTGAGCCTGTAGGGCTTGGGCGCGTCCAATTTCTCCACCAGATGGACAAGCGGCAGCATTGTTGGACATGTTTTGAGGCTTAAAAGGCGCTACAGAAATTCCGCGATGTTTTGCTAGTCTACAAAGACCAGCGACAATGCTGGATTTGCCAACATCAGAACCAGTGCCCTGGAGCATAATTGCACGACACGTCATGTTGCACCAAGAATTTGAATGTCGGACCCGTTGATTTTGGAACGGACGCCATAAACATCCATCAGGCGTTGCTCAGTCAATGTTTGGGAAGGGGGACCATCGGCAATAATTTTAGTGTCCTTCATCCAGATCAAGCGCGTGGCATATTTGGCGGCAAGTGCAATGTCATGCAACACGATAAGGGCGCCATTGTCTTGATCGACATAGTTTTTAATCAGGTCCATGACCCGAAATTGATGGCGTGGGTCAAGTGCGGCGACTGGTTCATCCGCGATGAGCAATGGTGTTTCAGACGCAAATACACGGGCACAATGCACGCGCGCCAATTCACCGCCAGATAATGTGTCCATTCTGCGTTGTGTGAGATGCTCTATATCGCTCTTTATTATAGCTGAAGAGACTGCGTCTGCATCTTTCCCTGTAAGTTTGCTTAGGTTTGCACCATGAGAAAAACGGCCTAAGGCGATTACGTCTTTGACTGTGTTTGGCCATGCAAGGGGTGTCATTTGGGGAAGGTAGGCAATGTGTTTTGCACGTTCGATCGGCGGTAAACGCGTCAGATCTTGTCCATCTATCGTGGAGCTGCCAGAAGATGCTTTTCTTAGCCCTAAACATGCGCGCAAAAGGCTGCTTTTACCTGCTCCATTTGGACCCAATAGGGCAATTAACTCTCCACGCTCTAGCGAAAATGAAGCGTCTTGCACAAGGCAAGTCGAGCCTGCTTGAACGCACAGATTTGAAACTTGTAGCTTAGCCATTTTCAGCCTGCCTTTGCGTCGCGATCCAGATGAAGGCAGGTGCACCAATAAGGGCCGCAACGACACCAAGCTTCAATTCATTATGGGTGGGGAGTATGCGGATAAGGATATCGGCAATTGTTAAGAATAATCCAGCCAAAAGGGCAGAAGGAATGAGGGATCGCGCCGGATCATAATTGACAAAGGGACGAATAATGTGCGGCGCGACAATACCGACAAAGCCGATAGCGCCAGCAATGGATACTGCGGCACCCGTTGCCAACCCTGCGCCGAGCACGGTGTATATGCGTTGATGTTTCAAATTTAACCCCAGTCCGCTGGCGGCTTCGTCTCCAAGCGTGAGGGCAGATAATCCACGTCGTTTGAGGAGTAGAATGAGCATCCCGATAAGCATGAAGGGTAGAGATAAGGCGAGGTCATCAAAACTGCGATTAGCAACAGAGCCAAGCATCCAGTTTATCATGTCGGCAATTGAAAAAGGATTGGGGGCCATGTTCAGCATGAAGCTCATGGCGGCGCCTGAAAAACTCGAAATTCCGACACCAATCAGGATGAGTGTGACAACCGATTGCGAGCGCGTTGCGGCAAGCGCCAAAATGCTTGTGGCTGCTAATGCGCCTAATATTGCTGAAATGGGCAATAAGAGCGGGCTTAAAACCGATAACCCGTAATATATGGTGAAAGTTGCAGCCAGAGATGCGGTGGCGGATACACCCAAAACGCCGGGTTCAGCGAGTGGGTTTCTCAATAGCCCCTGTAGTGCGGCTCCGCTCATGCCCAAAGCCATGCCGACTGTGTAGGCAGCAAGCGCGCGCGGCAAGCGTATTTGCCAGATTACGAGCGTGTCGCCTGTGCTTCCTTGTCCTATGAGAGCAGCTAAGACACGGTCTATTCCCATCGCCGTTGACCCTAATAAACAGGCGGCAATAACACTGAGAATAGAGAGTACGATAAGTACTGGAATTAGCATTGTCTTACTTAGCATTGTCATACTGGACACTGGTATCGCGGCCTTCTTGTTTAATGCGCAAACTGGCAATTGCTTCTATAGCGTCGACTAGAAACCATGCACCGCATGAAGTCCAAGACCCTTCGATTGAAACGGTTGGCGTATTCTTCATTTGTTTGCGGGCAATAGGATTTCGCATCGCGCTCCATGCATCTTTATGATTTGTTTTGCTCTCAAAAAAGGCGGCGGCGATGATATCTGGCTGTTCATATGCGAGGCGTTCAAGCGGAAGAGTTCTCCAACCGGCTTTAGTCTGAAAATTAGTGAGGCCAGCAGCAAGCAGCATTTCATGGACAAGTGACCCTGATCCGGTCGTGACGCCTGATGGTGTCATATATAGAGCTGTAAGGAGTTTGGTTGGGGCAGGAATTGCTGCTAAACGGGCGGTCATTTCATCAATGACTTGCTGACCTTTTTCAGCTTCGCCTAAGCCTTGTGCCATTTGAGCAATGACGCTTTTTACGCCTTCGATATCACTTGCCCATCCGACATTTAAAACGGGGATACCTGCCTGTTTAAAAAAAGCTGCAGCGTTAGGGCCGCCGCCATAGGACCTGACGACGAGGTCAGGTTTTTGAATGATCACATCTTCAGCAAGTGAACGTATGGTTGGAACGCCTATAGCGGCGTCTCTCATATAGGAAAATTGTTTTGCGGCGTCTGGTGAAACACCGAGAATACGCGACCGATCAACAAATTTTAGAACATATTGATCGGCGCAATAATCAAGGCTGACAATGCGCATTGGCTTTGTTGGCGGCGGTGTTTGTGTCTCCTGTGGAGTACACGCACACAGCACCAATAAACCAAATATGATTGCCAGCCTTATCATGGATTTAGTAGTTTAACCTTAGCCCAAATGAACCCGATAGTCCGGGTGTCCCATATCCAAGAATTTGTTGATATTCTTCATCAAATAGGTTCTCGATGCGTGTATATAATTGCACGTTTTCAGAGACATCATAACTGGCGTTCAAGTCAACGCGTGTCCATTCATCAACTGTGCCATTGGCATCTTCTTCAGATCCATTATAGCGAAGTAGAATTGAGCTTGCGAATGGGCCGTCTGGGCGAAATGCCAAGCTGACATCTCCTGAATGTTCGGGAATACGAACAAGTTGTCCAGCGTCATCCTCTGCATCAATATACGCATAATTCACGTCTACAGATAACCAGTTCAGCAAATCATAGCTTCCAGCAAATTCAACGCCTTGAGAGTTTACTTTTGCAATATTGTCATAGCGATAATTAGCATAGGAATAGTCGATTTGGTTGGTTATTTCTTGATCAAAGAATGTCAGGCTGAACAGGCCTTTTTGATCTGGTGTGCGCAGGTCTACACCAATGTCATAGCCTTCTGACTCTTCAGGCACTAAATCAGGGTCACCATATGCGCTAAACAATTGGTATAGTGTTGGAGCTTTGAAACCTAGTCCCCAACTTGCGCGAAGGGTGAGAAGGTCTGTTGGATTGAAAGCGGCAGCGAGGCGGCCCGTTGTTTGGGTGCCATATTCGCTGTGGTCATCTACACGAACACCTGCTGTGAATGTTAGGGCATCAACAGGTTGCAATTCGTACATTGCAAATAGGCTGTCACTCGTTTGGTTTCCGTCATCGGAGCCAAATGTAGAACCGCTGTCGAAATTACCTTCTTCGTGTTCCAGTCCGAATGCAACTTTGTTAAGGTCGTTTATCGTTAAGACACCTTGATAGCGTCCGATAAGGCGATCACCATTGGCTTTAAAGGATTCAATGCCATTCGTTAGGTTTTGGCGGTCTGTCTCTGAATATCCAATAAGAAAATCATTTTCCAAGCGATCAGAAAACAAGGGTAGTGAGAGAGCGACATTTCCTGACAAGACTTCTGAGAGACCAAGTTGTCCGCCATCTGCGACATTACCTTGAGCACCAAATGCATACCCATCATATTCGGACTCGGAATCCGTGTAATTCACAGTGGCGGAAAGACGTGCGTTGGAACCAAAGTTTAGACCGCCTTTGGCTGTGATATTGTTACTGTTAAAGCCGTCTCTTTCATCATTGCCATTGGCTTGATCTGCTTTGGAAATACCATCCGTATCAATTGTCGAGGCTGACAAGCGGAAATCGCCTTTGTCACTGCCATATTCAATTGCAGCGCCGCCGCGTTTTGTACTGAAAGAACCAATTTCGGCAAATGCATCGCCGCCAAAGCCGTCATCTGGTGTTTTTGTTGTAATGGCGATGACGCCGCCGATAGCATCTGACCCCCAGAGTGTTGATTGCGCACCTTTTAGGATTTCGATTCGGTCAATATTAGAATTATCTATGTTGGCAAAGTTGAAACTTCCATCCGTTGTGCTGACGTCTCCAACAGGGACACCGTCTATCAAAACAAGTGTTTGACCCGAGCTTGCGCCGCGAATACGCACGCTAGCATTTCCGCCAAAGCTACCATTTTGATTAACTGTGACAGAAGGAGAGTTGGCTATTGCATCGAGTGCAAATCTAAACCCTAATTCTTCGATATCAGCGGATGTGATGATATCAACGCTTGTTCCAATTTCAGTCAAGGTTTGACCAATGCGGGAGCTGTTTACGACAATTGTATCGAGCTTTTTATCCGTCTCAGCTGCGTTTTCTTCTGCAAAAGCTGTCGTCGAGCAAGACAGAGCAACGGCACTAAGGAGGGCGGTTTTATAATTCATAACTAAATCCAAAAGCACACCGCCGCCTGTTGCTGCGCTTTATATAACGATATGTATCTGGCCCCACCTTGTAGGGTGCAGGCGGCCAAGCAATTCATTATCGTTACAGAGAAGAGGCGTGCTCTTCCGCCCTATAAACCTTTTCCCGGGTTTCGGACGAACGACGCGACGGCAGGTTTCCTGACTTACTAATCAACGCTTCTGACCGTCTTCCCAAGGTTTGGACCTCAGTGACATATTGGCCATTAGCTCCTAGCTAACAGTTACGGGTATAGTGCTGGATTTACACCAGCTTCCCTCTTAGCTTCTTTTGAGAAGCACCATCTAACGGCTGGTATGCTGCAAGTGCGAATAGGTGTCAATTCCGTTTTTTGAGAGTGGTTTAAAAATCAATTCCTCGCTGAGCTTTAATTCCCGCCTTGAATGGATGCTTAATCTCTCGCATTTCGCTGACGAGATCTGCGTATTCACACAAGTCTGGTTTGGCATCCCGTCCAGTTAAAATGACGCTGGTTTTATTCGAGCGCGACTTAAGCCCATCAATGACATTTTCAATGTTCAAATATTCATAGCGAAGCGCAATATTGATTTCATCCAGCACAATAAGCTCATATTTATCGCTTTGCATCATTTCGATTGCTCGCGCAAAAGCAGCTTGTGCTGCTTCTATGTCACGCTCCTTGTCTTGGGTATTCCAAGTGAAGCCATCGCCCATAGTATGCCAATCTAATTGATCAGGGAATTTTGCAAAAAACTGGCGTTCACCTGTCACCCACTTACCTTTTATGAATTGAACAACGCCGACTTTATGTCCCCATCCTAGTGCACGTGCGATTACACCAAATGCCGAACTGGATTTGCCCTTGCCATCACCTGTGTGAACTAGAATTAGTCCGCGACCGGGATCCTGAGCTTCTGATATTTTTTTGTTTTGCTCTGTCTGGAGCGCTTTCATTTGTTTCTTGTGATTGTCATTGTCAGTCATTTTTTTGTTTCCTGATTTTTGATTAAGGCTCAAAAGCAATGATCTCTCCGAACCCAATATTTGATTGGAAGTGTTCGGCAGTGTCACCCGTGGAAAGGGCTGCTTTTATAACGCCGGCATGAGTGATGATGACTATCGGTTCTGGGGATGAGGTGTAGTCAGCAAGTGCAGTTCTGATACGGTTGCGTAGTTGATAAACGCTTTCGCCGCCATGTGGGCGTGCATGAAGAAAATCATTTGCCCAAGCATCAATTTCCGTACGCGAAATTTCAGACCAAGGTGTGTTTTCCCAATTGCCAAAATCCATTTCCTGAAAACGGTCATCAATTGTGACGTCAGTATTGAAGATATTGCCAATGTGATGGGCGAGCTTTTGGCAGCGTATTAGATTGCTTGAAATCAATTTGAATTGGGGCTGCAATTGATCTGCGACTGCGTCAGCCATCTCTTTGAAGTTGGAGGCGACATCAATGTTGCTGCGTCCATAACAAATGCCTTTTTTGATATCTGGTTGGGTATGACGGATGAGCGTTATAGGCATGAGAGGAGTGCCAGATATATGCCGACTTCACTGGTCTGTTGAACAGCACCTAAAGTGTCCCCTGTGTAACCACTGAGTTTCTTTTCGAAAAATGCTCGCATTAGAATGTGCCCAGCCAAGCAACCGACAAGGGCTGATAAAGCAGATGCTAGCGGGAGAAAGAGAACGAGAAGTGAGAGACCAAAAGTTCCAGTGAGAAGGGCAAAAATTAGCCCCGCTATATGGATGCCGTCAGATGTGTGTTTGCCAGTTCCATGATCACGAACGTATGAACTTGTGGCGATTACCATCACGCTGGAGAGGCGGGATAATCCATGTGCTGCAATAATAGCTATGATGATTGTTAGATGTGGCAGTGCTGATAAGGCCATGATTTTCAAGGCGAGCATTAAGCCGAGCGCTAGGCCGCCATATGTGCCAATGCGGCTATCCTTCATTATTTCGAGCGCGCGCTCTTTGGTATGCCCGCCGCCAATACCATCAAAAGTGTCAGCTAAACCGTCTTCATGAAATCCGCCGGTCAATAAACAAGTGATAATCGTTGAAATGACAATCGCGATGACTGGCGGGAATAGGTGAGATGATAGGAAATATGCAATAGCTCCAATCGAGCCGATTGCTAAGCCCACGAGTGGGAAATATCTTGGCGATGAAGCGAGACGTTCTTGGGTGAACCCAATATTTCTAGGTAACGGAATGCGCGTCAGGAATTGAACAGCAATGAGAAAAACCGATATTTCATTACGGAGGAATGAGATCATGTTCCTTCGCTCACATTTGCACTCTCGAAACTGGCCATCTCATTGAGCATAGCAGCGGCAGCTTTTATTATTGGCCAAGCCAAGAGGGCACCTGTTCCTTCGCCAAGACGCAGTTTTAGGTCGAGGATAGGGGAAGCCCGCATGGCCTTGAGCATGGCTGCATGTCCTAATTCATCAGATAGATGAGCAAACACCATGTTTTTCTGAACTGTAGCATCTAACTTTATCGCCATGAGTGCAGCAGCGCTCGCAATAAAACCATCAACGATGATGAGTTTGTTTGTTGAAGCGGCACCGAGCATAGCCCCTGTCATCATGGCAATTTCAAAACCACCATATTCCATAAGCGCTTGTTTTGGTGACAAGGCTTGAGGTGTCCTGTTGGATGCTTGCTCTAGCAGATTACGTTTTTTTGCAAGACCATCATCATCCAAACCTGTCCCGCGACCAGTTAGGATATCAAGTGATAGACCAAGCGTCTTATGGGCCAATAACGTTGCTGATGATGTGTTGCCAATTCCCATTTCTCCATAACAAACAGCATCCCAATCGCCAGCTTCACCAATTTCTTTGCCATGTTCAATTGCGTTGGATAATTGCGCTTCAGTCATTGCCGAAACAATTATTGCATTATGGGTTCCCGGCGCTATCCGGCGAGAGATTAGGTTGGGATGTTCAATAGCTTCTCCGGCAACTCCAGCATCGACAACCTGCAAATCCACTTGTGCAGAGCGGGCAAAAACATTTGCTGCTGCTCCGCCATTTAAGAAGTTTAATACCATTTGTTGCGTGACAATTTGAGGGAAGGCCGACACGCCTGCGGCCGCCATTCCGTGATCAGCAGCAAAGATAGTTAATCGGCATGTATCCATAACCGGACTCAGATTTTCCTGAATATCAGCAATCTGCTTTGCGAGGGATTCAATACGTCCAAGTGAGTTTACTGGTTTGGTTTTATTGTCTATTTTCAAATTAATCAGAGCGTTAAAACTGAGGTCATCTGATTGAGATTTGGGCATGTTGTTACCATCGTCTAGGCAAGAGGAGTGGTCAGTTGTGATCAATTCAAGTTGGTGTTGCCTTATAGAAATGAAAACTGTCAACACTTTCGTTTTGAATACTTTCGGCGCATACTCCTCTATATTGGAAGTCATTGAGTACTTCATTCAGCATGTGAATTCTGATTTGGAATGCACTGGTGAAAGTTATAATATGGCTTATTTTATAACACATATAGCTACTTTTTAGCTTTTGGTTTGCGGCCCTTAAATGGGTAAAATGCAATTCCATATTCTGATTTATATGGCTGGAACAAAGACCAAAATAGTTTTGAATTGAGAAAATGATAGCGCTAAACATTTTGATGGGGTATCTCAAACCGATGGATTTGAGTTAAAGAGAAGAGAAACTTATGCGTTCAAGAATACTAGGAAAAACCGGAAAACGTGTCTCAGAAATCGGATTAGGTTGCTGGCAATTAGGGGGTGAATTTGGTCCTATTGAGGACGCACAAAGTTTACAAGTGCTAGAGGCTGCAACAAAAGAAAACATCACTTTTTTAGATACAGCTGATGTTTATGGAGCTGGGCGGAGTGAAGGACTGATTGGCAAACATTTGCAATCGCAATCAACAAAACCGTTTATTACCACAAAAGTGGGACGAGATGGCGGGTTGTATCCTGACAAGTATAATTTGGATGCTTTGAGGAAAAACATTGAAGGTTCTATCGCACGTGTTGGTGGAGAAGCTTTTGATTTAGTCCAACTTCATTGTGTTCCCAAGCCAGTTCTTGAAGATGGTCAGATATTTGAAGACATGAATATTCTCCAATCTGAGGGATTGTTTGATAATTGGGGGGCGAGTGTTGAAACAATCGAGGAAGCAGAAATATGTTTGGAACAGGAAGCTCTTGCCAGCCTCCAGATCATATTCAATCTGTTTCGTCAGGACGCAATAGAATCGCTTCTGCCAAAAGCAAAAGCTTCGAATGTAGGTATTATCGTCCGTCTTCCGCTTGCTAGTGGTGTGTTGTCGGGAAAATATTCAGCCGACCATGAATTTGCCGAAACTGATCACCGTAATTTCAATAAAGATGGGCAGTTTTTCTCGGTTGGAGAGACCTTTTCAGGAATTGAATTTAGTAAGGCTGTTACACTTGCAAATGAATTGAAGCAGTTTGTTCCTGAAGGGATGAGTTTGGCTGATATGAGTTTGAGATGGATTCTGGACCAAGATGCGGTGACCACGATTATAGCTGGATGTTCTAGACCTGAGCAAGTTGAACGTAATGCACGTGTGTCTGAACTGCCTGCTCTCGGGGAAGAGTTAAATGAACGCTTAAAGACGTTTTACATTGAAAACGTACGTGAGCACATTCGTTCTTCGATCTAAAAATTTTTAGGAATGTCGAGATTTGAATCTGCAAATTTAGATCTCGACATTTCCTCTACCACGCAGAAGATTTATGCGTTCCTTCATCCAGTTTGGGAAAAATGCAGCGATCCAGCCGCCATAAATTGCAATTCCTACGATTGCGCTGATGACCAACCGCGCAATGGGTGGCCAATCATGGATAAACTCTCTAACAACCCAAACACATAAGCCCATGATAAAGGCTGCAAAAACAGCAGGGAAAAGGCCTAAATAGTGTTTGATAAGCGATAATTGTAGCCGTTTCATAACAACAATATTCCCTCCTACACCAATTAAAACACCCGGTGCTGCCATTATTAATAAAGCATGGTTGGGGGCTGCGTTGGAGAAAGCCAATAAGGCAAGCGTCGCGGCTATAACGTTGACTATAGTGTAAACCAGCGCTTCCTTATTCATTTCTAAAGCGTTCATCGACAGCGAATTGAACCAAGATATGGGAATGAGAAGGGCAACCAATGCAACAGCTTGCATTAAGGGGCCGACTTTTGAATAAGTTTCAGGAAGTATAACTGACACAACATCATCGGCGACCAATGCAATGCCAACAAATGCGGGCAAAGACACGAATGCAGCTGTACGCAGAATGGTGAGATAGACTTCTTGTTCCTTTTCAAGATGACCTCGCACTTTTGCCATTAACGGAAACCAGAGACCTTGAAGTGGAGATATCAAAGGGCCGCGCAGAGACTCATCAATGCGAAGCGCTGCTCTTAATAGGCCGACTTCACCAGCACCATAGCGTATTCCAAATACCATAGTGGCAATTCTTGGCATGGCGATGTTTAGAGTAGCTACGGCCCATAAGGGAGCAAATCGTTTCAGAAAATCTCGCCCTTCCAACAAGCTGAGCCGGAAATTGGGTGCCCATTTTGTGTGAAGGTATTCAAACACAATAGCGACAATGAGAGATACGACTCTTTGGACAACAAGCGCCCAAATCATCCAAGGAGAAAAAGCAGTGGCAATACCTGCTGCCCCGCCAATAACGGTGCCTAAAATATTGCGCTGCGTTAGCTCCTTAAAACCTAGATTTCGCATGATTATCGCATCCATCACCGCAAGCCAGGGGATAGGAAGAAGCATGACACCAAATACAGGTATGAATTGCATAAGCATTGGAGCGTCATAAATATGCGCTAACACAGGGGCGCTGATGATAAGGATAAGCATGCTTGTGATTGCAATGCCCATAAATCCAAGGAATGACGAATTTAAATATTCAGAATCATAACGCTTGGCCTGAACGATGGCATCCATACCTGCATTTCGAGCATCAATTGCGACCATGTCTGCCATAATCGTAGCCAATGCAATTAAACCAAAAACCTCAGGCTCTAGTTTTACGGCAAGGATTAGAAATATTACAAATCCAGCACCCTGAGATGCGAATGTATTGAGTAAATTCCATGCTAGGCCTGAGCGCATGGCTTTTGCGACATGAGGCGTTTCGTTTTGTTCTTCGGAGTATTTGGTTTGCGTCATTCAAAAATATTCTATCCAGCCAAATAAAGAGACACCATTATGGCGGCATGTTTGCGAAGTGCCGCAAACTGGTAGGTTTTAGCTGAATTTCGTATGAACCAAATTTGACTACGTGCAATAGATTTAGCGATCAAACTGCCAATTGAGCTGATTTTGGCGATTTTTTTTAGGTTTTCGACGATATAATTGTCTTCGATCAGTTCAGTTGAACCGTATTTCGAAAACAGAATGAATCTTAGAATCGCAGCTTCGTCGGAAGATAAGCTGGGATTGGATTCGACTTCGATTGATGAAGCTTGCTCTAAGTCGCTTAAAGCAAAATGCCAAAGTTTTTTTCGCGCCATTATCACCGCGCGTTGGATGAGAGCTTGACGTTTTTCCAATGGAGATAAATCATATTTTTTGAAAATATTTAGATATGTATTGAGATCTAATTCATTGTAAAGTTTAGTGAAAAACTGTTTTTCTTCATCTATCCAACGTTGTGTTCGTTCTGCAGCTACAAGGCCACCAACGCGATCACCTTCGTGTTGTCTTTGTAGAAATATGCTTGAATTTGTGTTCGCGGTGCGCGTGACTTGGGCGAGGCGGACCAGCATTTCATAATCTTCAAGGCGTGGATAATCTAGTGAAAATGGTCCTGCTGCATCATAGGCTGATTTGCGAACAAGCATCCCTGGGTGATGGACGAAAAAGTCCTGCAATGTTGTTGTGAAGAAAATGTTGGCTTCACAGTCTGTCCAGTGACCTACGTCTTGAAAAACTCTCTCGCCATTTTGCTCATTTATAGAAAAACGATTGTATTTACCGTAGGCTATGCCGATTTCTGGTTGGCCATCTAGCAGTTTAGTCAAATTTTCCAATGCGTCAGGGTGGGCGATGTCATCATCATCCATAATCCAGATTAAAGGATTTTGAGTTAGCTTTAAGGCTTGATTTAGCGTGTCTGCTTTGCCCGAATTCTCTTTTTGTATATAGCGGATACGATCGCCATAGGCCTGCATGCGGGCGGCGGTGTCGTCAGGTGACCCATCATCCATGACGAGAATTTCTGCTGGCGGCAAGGTTTGATTGAGCACGCTTTCGAGGGCTTCAACGAGAAAGTCAGCACGATTATAAGTCGGTATAATGACGCTTGTACGTTCCACTTAAAATCTCACTTTATACTCTATGAAGGCCGATGCTTTGGGGGATGAAACCTATTAATACAAAGGTTTACCTATCTGTACTGTAGCAAATTGGTCTTAATCTTGTGTTTCTAAAGACTGTCGGGATAGTTTCTTTCCCTGTTGATAACCTCGAAAAAAATGCAAATTCCAGATTGCTTCGGATTTGGAGAGAGGATCTGAAACCCAAGTTTTGGACTGCATTTTTAAGTCTTTAAAGTATCTTAGGATAGGCTCTCCAACTGCTTTGAGGCCTTTTATCAAAGGGTTTTTGGATACTGGTCCAATCTCTCCTTCGATAGCGTGTTTGCGTGCTGTTCCTAGTCCAAGTCTGAAAGCGCGTTTGTTTCTGAACTCTTGAGTTATCTGATTTGGACGAACTATGTGCGAAACAGTGGGCATTTTTGCAAAACCCAATGTCATGTTTTTGTCAGCTGCGTGTCGACAAAATGCTGTTTCACTGCCCATTGCGTAGTTACTTATTGTGCCATTGGGGCCGACTCCCTCGTCAAAGATGACGCCTTTGGTAAAAACGCTTCTACGCACGGCCATATTAGGGCCAAAAATGTAGTCTGCTCCGATTGGCCCATCGGGAATGTTTTCTCGTAGTGCATATAGCTCTATAAAACGTGGTTTATGTTTTAGCATCCAGTCCGGCATTTCAATGTCAAACAGAGGCGTTATTGAACCGCCGAAAACATCTGTTTCTGGTTGGGTTTTAAATGCGTCCACCCAATGATTTAGAAAACCAGAATGCGGGATAGAATCATTGTCTGATAAAATGACGTAATCAGACGTTAGAGCAGGGATACCTTTGTTGAGCGCACGATTTTTACCCGCTTGGGGTTCATACAAGGCGAGCAAAGGAAGTTTGTCTTTAAAGGTGTCCAGCACGGCTTGGGTGTCATCTGTACTGGCATTGTCGACGACGATAATTTGCCAGTCAAATCCAGGATCTCCCAAGGCGACATAACCCTCTAGTGTTCGCCGTAAAAGGTCGCCGCCGTTAAAGCTTGCTAAAAGAACGGATATTTCAGTCATTGCTTGTCTCCAGTCACTGGAGATTGATTAGCTATTTGTAGGCAAAGGTCACCGAGCTTTTGGTTCCATAAAGCATTGTTGAATTCTGTTTCAACGTGTTTTCTTGCAGAGCTCGCTAGAGTTTCTCTATTGGTGTGATCCGTCAGAGTTTGGTGCATTGCTTTTGCAAGGCCTTGGGGATCACGTTCGTCTGCTAGAAGTCCAGTATTGTCATGAATGACAAGTTCGGGAATACCCGAATGTCGCGTTGAGATAACAGGTAGGCCTGATGCCATGGCTTCCATTAGAGCTACAGGAATGCCTTCCATATCACCATTTTGAGCTGTGACACTAGGCAGGAGGAAAGCATCGGCTTTTTGAAGATGTTTGGCGACCTGTTCGTGAGGCAAGGCACCTTTAAACGATATTTCAGCATCCATCCCTAAATCATGGCACAGGATTTTAAGCTCAGTTTTTAACGGGCCGTCGCCGATTATCGTGACTTGAAAATTGGGTTTATCAAGCATTTGTTTCAGCGCTGCTGCGGCGCGGATTGTATATTCCACTCCTTTTTTTTCTGTCAAACGTCCAACGGTAATGAAGTTGAATGGATTGTCAGAACTCTTCTCGCGAGAGGAAAAGCTAAATTCGTCTGTGAACACACCCATACGGTGAATGCTTGTTTTTTCTTCAGGCGCACCGAGCTCCAAAAGTTTGGATTTCCAGAACTGGCTGATGGGAAGAAAACTATCGCCAAATGCGAATAGGTCGGCATAGGGAGAATCGTCACGTCCCTTTAAAAAACTGGACATATCTGCGCCGTGAAAGATTGTGACAAGCTTGGCGCGTTGCAGCATGTCTTTCATTTGGTTTGCGGCTTCAATCCCCATCCAGCCAAAATTACAAACCACGACGTCATTATTTTTGTAGGCTTTGCGTTCTGCTAGTTGGCGCCTTTTTTGTCGAACGCGGTAGGGGAGCTTTTGGAGGAAAGCGCTGAACCAAGCACTTTTAGGCTGAAGAAAAACAGCCCGTTGTGCAACTTGAAGAATTTCTGGTGAGGTTATGAGTTCAATGTCAGAACTTAAATTTTCAGCCAGCACGGAAACCTCGTGCCCCTGAGCAATGAGGCCCTCGATCTGGCTCATGACAAATGTCTCCGACAGCATTGGAAACGGTCCGAGCCGGAAGAGAATTTTCAAAGGTTTAGAAGTTTTTGTTACTTGCATGATTAGTTCGGCCAACCAGTCCAAGGTTGACGTAAGCCAATACGTGTCAAAACACCGTTGAGCATTGAGTCCAATTTATCCATTTGGGTGATGGGCGATCGGTTTTGTGCAATTCTGTCCATGTGAAATTGAACAATATCAGTACCACCTGCACGTAGCCATCCACGACATTGGCCTAAATAGTAACGTTCATAACGTTTTGCGACTTTTGCAAATTCTTCTGCTGTGAAAACTTCTTTTCCATGTCTGTACAATGCTGTGTGCCAGTCTGCAAAATGGGTGTTCTTCTTAAGCATAACGGTTGATGTTTGAGAGCCTTCATGGATGCGAACCCAGCCAAGTTCTTCATGCACCATGCCCATTTTCTTACCTTTAATAATGGCCAGAAGTGCCTCAAAATCCATGCCGATAAGTGTGGCATCAAAGAGGGGGGTGTGGTTTTCCAAAATGCTAGTGCGCATGAGAGAGTGGACTGCAAAAAAACCAATATCGGCTTTGAAGAAACGACGAATAATCTCGTCACCATCAATGACGCTCTGATCAGGCCAATTGAAATCAACGGGAACATCATTTTTTGTGACTTTGGTACACACTGTTGTGATTTCATCGTCTGTTTCGGCAATTGCGACGGTTTTTTCTATGAAATCGGGTGTCATCAAATCATCGGCACAAAGAAGTCGAAAATATTTAGCGTCTTTGGGCGTAAGATTTACGCATGTGTTCCAGTTTTCCGTAATCGGAAGTGTTTCTTTATTTGTGTGTTTGATGACTGGAACTTTGGCGTCTTGGTATTGTGCAATGACTTCGGCAGTATTGTCGCTGGAATTATTATCAAGAACAATGTGTACTAAATTTGGGTAAGTTTGTGCCTGAACGCAATCCATTGTTTCAGCAAGAAATTTACCGCCATTGTAAATCGGTGTTACGATAGCAACGCGTGGTAGATCTGACGGTGTTTCTGAATTGACTGTCATGACTGTATTCCAAATTTAAACCAGCGCCTACGCTGAGGTGAAAGACTATTTTTTTCGAATCTCGTCGATAAGTCCGAAAACTTCTTTGACGATAGGTCGATCTATAATGGCGGCGCTAGCAATATAGATAATGCCGCCAATTGGGACGAGAATAAGCAATTTTACAAAGTTACTGACGTCTCCAACAGGTGTTTGAAGATGAATGGCAACAAGAATTGCAGTCATAATCAGTGTTGAAATCAGTGGTGTTTTTATCGCGTTGAACGCTGTTAAAATCGGCATTTCTAGCAATTTAAACAAAGGCAAGAAGGTTAGGGGCGTCATCACGACGACTAATATCAAATAAGCCCAAGAGATTCCGACAAGTCCCCATTGTGCACCAATAAGCGTGGAAATTGTCATCGCGATTAGACCGAGCAGAGACAATTTTGATAAAATATCGGCTCTTCCAAGTGCCATATACATTGCACCTTGCGTACTTGTGATACTCTGGATCGCACCGACAGGCGCAATGATTTGCAGAACAATCGCAGCATTGGCCATGCGCTCCCCGAGGAAAAACACAATGATCGGTTCAGCGAGAATTGATATTCCAGCCATAAGCGGAAAAGTGAAAACGGAAATAAGACGATATGTTCGTAAAGTCGCGGCGCGCATTCTACCTTTATCATCTTGAAACTTGGACATGGCCGGCATGAGAACTTGGCTAAGTCCCCAAGCGAAAACTTCCACAGGCAACAGCAAAATGCGGTAGGCGATAGAGTAATATCCTAGTGCAGCAGCACCAAGGACGCGCCCAATGACGATGTTATCAATATTGCGGGAGAAGAAATTTAGAACTCGGGAAGCCATCATGTGCGAAGAAAAACCCAGAAGGCTTTTTAGTTCGCCGCGATCAATCACAAAGGAAACAGGTGGGAAGGATAGGGCAAGCATAAAGATTGCTTTGAGCGCAAACATTGTGACTTGCTGGCCAACTAATGCCCATGCGCCATATCCATTGATTGCCCCATAAAAAGCAACGCAGATCCCAGCTCCGATCGAAATCACTTCTGTCATGGATAGGATATCAAAGCGCATTTTTCGTTGAAGCATGGCGGCGGGCGTAATCGTGACGCAGCTCAACACCAGAATAAGTGAAAGTGCTTCAAGAATTGGTTTGGCTTCGGGAACTTTATACCAATTGGCTATAGGACCGGACAATGCGTACATTGTGATAGTCATCAATATCCCGATAGAGATGTTCACCCAGAAGACACTCGACCATGCGTTATTTGTCACGCTTTTTGCTCTAACGAGAGCAGGTCCAAAACCAAAGTCATTAAACAACATGAGGAAAAGAACAACCGGCATTCCGATTTGTACAATTCCAAATTCTTCAGGCAGTAGATATCTTGCTAGTACGGGGAGTACCAATAATGCGGATGATATCCGTGCAATAGTTGCTAATGTTCCCCACGCTGCGCCTTTGACAACAGTGGAGCCCATGGATTTGCTAATATCATTTTCAGGAGAGGAAGGCTTTTCTTCAGACTCTGAAAGAATATGAGATTTAGACATCAGAGGTACCTTTAGATTCCTGCACAAACAGATATTGACTGTTTCGAGAAACAGTTTGGCGACAGCTGCTCATTTGAGGTCTAGCAGATGAGCAGCTGTAAATTGAGTTGTTTAAAGGCTTAGGCTTTCCAAGGTGCGTTGCCGCTGGCCCATAGTTTTTCCAGAACATTTTTATCACGAAGCGTGTCCATGTTCTGCCAATAACCTTTGTGGTGGAATGAACCTAATTTACCAAGTTCTACCATTTGTTCGATTGGTGCATCTTCCCAAACGGTGTCGTCACCTTCGATAAGGTCATAAACGCCTGGTTCACACACAAAATACCCACCGTTGATAAGACCGCCATCAGTGGCACCTTTCTCACGGAATGCACGTACATGCGTATTGTTGTTCTCAAGGCCCAATGCACCAAAACGACCCGGTTGCGTTACAGCAGTCAGAGTTGCCATGTTTCCGGCTTTATCGTGGTGTTCGATGAGAGCGTTGATATCGAGGTCTGTGACTCCATCTCCGTATGTGAGAAGGAAACGTTCATTACCAATCACTTCGCGCGCACGTTTAATGCGTCCACCTGTCATTGTTTCAACGCCAGTATCAAGGACTGTGACGTTCCAGTCCTCAAGGTCGTTATTGCTCCAGAGCACTTCACCTGTCTTTGTGTTGATTGTGAAGTCTGAATTAATGCGAGCGTAATTCATAAAGTAGTTTTTGATAAACTCAGCTTTGTATCCAGCAAGGATAACAAAATCTGTGTGACCGTGCATCGCATACGTGCGCATGATGTGCCATAGAATTGGACGACCGCCAATTTCAACCATTGGTTTTGGACGTACAGATGTTTCTTCGGATATACGCGTTCCGTATCCACCTGCAAGAATTACTACTTTCATCACTTTGACCCCTTTTAGGACGAATAGCTAAGATATTTCCCCAATTGCAAGAATGTTGCCGACTTTCAATTGAGATGGAATTTTTATTCTAGTTTGAAAAATATGCGATTTGTTCTTGATAGAGCGCGTCGATAATGCGCCCTTCAGGCAGTTCCACATCGTCAAATGTTATGGCTTGATCTTTGGCGACTGCGCGCTTGAGTTTGCAATCCATAGCAATCCCGATCGGTAGCAAGTTTTCCTCGTTTATGGTCGTTTGGTTTTCAGTCTCACCATAGACTTCATACCCACCCATATCGATAATTGTGTCACCTTCAGAAAGATCTTTTTTGGCAATTGCAACTACACCGACTTTGGGTGCGCCGTCAGGAGAAATAACAGCGTCATTAAACAAGACGACACGTCCGATCGAAATTGGCACTTGCATGTGGCACAAGTGATAAGGATCGTAGAAAACATAAAGTGGACCCTTACCTAGCTTGTAATAATTGTAATAATGCTGCTGGATTGGGTCTTCCTGCCAGCCCAATACAAACACACCAGCGGGAGGAGTCGCACCTACGACATATTCAACAAGTGCAGGCTTGTCTGGTCCAAGATATGGTTTGTAGACATCAAGGCATTCTTCAAGCGGTACTTTAGGAGCGTAGGGGTCCCCACCAGAAAAGTCGGGGCCGATCATTCCACGCTTGGCAACGCGCATATCAAAAGCATTTGCGACGAGGGCTTGTTCAAATGCGACTTTCGTACCGTCAGCAAATGACGCAACCATTGCGGGTTTTTGTTTATACTGTTTGGCAAATCCAGCTTGTGTGGTCGGGTTCCGGTATGGATCGTGAAGCCCTTTAATATTTCCAGCTAAGACAGGTTTAACACCCATAGCTTTCACAACGCGCAAAAGATTGGCTTCAACACCGGGCTGATCACCATCAGAGAATGAGTAAATCACGCCGGCTTTATCGGCTTTGACTTTTAATATAGGGCCAACTGTTCCATCTACTTCTGCATTCATATGTAGAGCGTGTTTACCGGCTTCTATTGTTGCAAGTATAACGCGAGCTGCATAATCGGTTGAGCCGGTAACTTCCAAGACACATTCAATATCGTCAGCTTGTGCGAGCGCGATCGCATTGGGGGTCACCACAAATTTGCCATCTCGAATTGCGTCGTTGATGTCATTTTCGGATTCGGCGGTTGTGGCTTCTAGGCCTGCTTGTGAGTATGCGAATAATCCTTGGTCGACGTTTCGAGCTGCGATACCAACAATCTGGACGCCTGGAACTGATTGTGCGACCTGAAGCAAGATGCCTCTCGCCTGAAACCCAGCTCCAATCATTGCAACTTTAATCGGACGCTTTTCTTCAGCACGTTTAGCAAGTGCGGTGTCGACGATAATCATTTAGATAAATCCTGATGCATTGAACCATATTGCCGGACAAATATGGGCAAACTAATCTCGAATGAAGTCAACAACGCGACATTCCAGTCTTAATTCTAACCTTCCGGTACGTATTGCGTGCACTCTACACTTTTCTTCTTAATATTCACGGAATCAAATATATGCTGTTCGTATGAAATCTTAGATATTTAGTTGGTACATTAATCGCAAATTTCTGCGACATAGGTTTAAAAGTGTATCGGTTTCGGACATTCATTGAATATAACACCGACATTTTGCGTAATTATGTGAATACTGGATTGGATCAATATGATTTTTCACAAAACGACACTTCAAGACGCTTATTTGCTTGAAGTTGAAAAGCGCGGTGATGATCGTGGTTTTTTTACGAGAACATTTTGTGCGGAAGAGTTTCGTGAACAGGGCATAGAGATTTCTTTTGTGCAGCAAAACTCGTCTTTTTCAGCTGAAAAGGGAACATTACGGGGAATGCACAAACAGAATGCACCCCATGCTGAAGATAAACTTGTACGATGCATTAAAGGGTCGATCGTCGATATCATTGTCGATTTAAGACCAGAAAGTTCAACTTTTAAAAAATGGGAAGCCTTTGAGCTTTCAGAAACGAACAGAAAAGAACTGCTCGTTCCACGCGGGTTTGGACACGGATTTCAGACTTTAGAAGACAATGTTGAAGTCACTTACCTTGTATCGAACTATTATACACCCGACGCGGAAAGCGGTGTGCGTCATGACGATCCTGCTTTTGGTATAGAATGGCCTTTACCTATAACTGTTATGTCCGATAAAGATCGGAATTGGCCGTTGTTTGAAGGTTAATTCAACTGGCATATACCTGCTATAGACTGCTTTATTTGATTTTGTTGGGAAGAAGAATTTAGATGTTTGATTATGTTCGTGGCAACAAAGTATTGGTGACTGGACACACCGGTTTTTGTGGTTCTTGGTTGTCTCTTTGGTTGAACAAATTGGGAGCGGATGTGCATGGTTTGTCACTTGCACCATATACAACACCTAATATGCATTCTCTTGTTGATTTCTGGACTGACAAAAATTCGCACATAGGTGATATTTCATCACCTGGTGTCGTTAAGGCCGCACTTGATGCGAGCGGAGCAGAGATTATTTATCATCTTGCTGCTCAACCTCTAGTGCGTCAGTCTTATCATGATCCATTAGAAACATACCGCTCAAATGTTATTGGAACAGCTGAATTGCTTGAAGCAGTGCGCCATAGCGACACTGTCAAAGCTGTCGTGCTGGTCACGACAGATAAAGTGTACCACAATAATGAGTGGATTCATCCATATCGCGAATCTGATCGTCTGGGCGGGAAAGATCCGTACAGTGCATCTAAAGCAGCCTGTGAATTGGTCATACATTCCTACCTTGATACTATTCTTGATAAGGAAAAAGTTCTTTGTGCAAGCGCACGCGGCGGCAACATTATTGGGGGAGGCGATTGGTCAACGGATCGACTTATTCCAGACATTGTCCGCGCGCTTGAAACAGATAAACCGCTGGAAATCCGAAACCCAGCAGCAACGCGGCCTTGGCAACATGTACTGGCTTTATGTCATGGTTACCTCTCGCTAGGAGAGAAATTGTACAATGGTGATAAAACAATGTCAGGCAGTTGGAATTTTGGTCCAATTGAAGACATGGCCATTACAACCTTGCAGATTGTTGATGCTTTTGGTGAGCACTGGAAGAAACCTCCAGTCGATATTCAAGGATCTCCACTACATGAAGCGCAATTACTGGCACTTGATTCGACCAAAGCACGCCACTTTTTGAAATGGGGCCCAGCTTGGTCAACAGATGAAGGCATAGCTAAAACAGTTGAATGGTATAAAGCGCATTCTGAAGGCAAAGATATGAAGGCATTTTCAATGCAGCAAATTGAAGCTTATCAAGCTGGAATTTGTTAGAAAGACTTAAAGCAAGATGAAATTTGAGGAGCATGTAAAGCAGATTTATATGCTTTACATGCTCCTCAACGTATTGTTCTGAATTGTTTTGCTTATTATCTGAAATTAGGTGATCACTATTCTGTGTTCAGGGCTTGCGTCTGCAAACCATTCTCAATATACCTGAACTCCTATTCTGGAGTGGTGTATATGACGCTGAACGAGTTGAAAAAAGGTGCTGTTGCAAGAGTTGCTGGCTTTTCTGAAAATGAATCAGGTCAGTCTACAGTCTCGAAATTGCGTGAAATTGGGTTTGCAGAGGGCGATGAAGTCGAACTTCTGTATACAGGATTGTTTGGTGGCACGCCTTTATCCTTTCGGCTGAATCGTACAATGATTGCTTTGCGTAAAGGTGAAGCTTCACTTATTAAAATTATCCCAGAAAATAAGGCAGCTGCGTGACTTCATTAAAACTTGCATTGGTTGGTGCTCCCAATTCAGGGAAAACAACCCTGTTTAACGGTTTAACCGGTGGTCTGGCCAAAACAGCGAATTATTCCGGCGTTACTGTTGAGACGCGTTCTGGGCATTTTAAAACACCTATTGGTGTTGATGTCGAAGTCATGGATTTGCCCGGGATTTATGGTCTTGAGGCGCATTCAGTGGATGAACGCGTGGCTGTTGATGCAATTGCCGGCAATATTGAAGGTAAAACACCACCAGATGCACTTGTTGTTGTGGTGGATGCCGCACATCTTCGCACACACCTTCACACTGTTTTGCAGATGAAAACGCTAGGAAAGCCAATCATTCTAGCGCTCAACATGATTGATCTTGCTGAACGTGACGGCGTAAAGCTGGATATTGATGCACTTGAGAAAGAAGTGGGTGTTCCTGTTGTGACAACAAGAGCAACGCGTTCAGCTGGTCGTCAGTCTCTGCTTAAAGTCATCGATGACCAGATTCAGAATTTAAAAAGTCAACAAAGTCAAATACCACAACAGAAGGTAGATATAAAACAACTTCAGTCAGAAGCGCGTGCAATTGCAAATAAAGTCGTTTTGTTTGAACCAGTTATGAACAAAGTGACACGGAATATAGACAAGGTCGTGCTGCATCCTGTCGGCGGTATTGTTACGCTCTTTGTTATCTTGTTCTTTATGTTTCAGGCCGTGTTTAGCTGGGCCACCCCGTTTATGGACTTAATAGAAGTCAGCGCTGAAGCGCTGGGGAGTGGTGTTGCTGCGGTTATCCCCGATGGGTTATTTCAAGATCTTATCGTTGAGGGTGTGATAGCGGGTGTGGGATCGGTCGTCGTGTTCCTTCCGCAAATTATCATTCTGTTCTGTTTCATCTTGCTTCTTGATGCTTCAGGATATATGGCGCGTGCAGCCTTTGTCATGGATGAGGCTATGATGCGGGTCGGGCTGAATGGGCGCGCGTTTATTCCGCTTTTATCATCATTTGCATGTGCGATTCCTGGCGTGATGGCGGCAAGGACAATTGAGAATGAGAAGGATCGCCTTACAACGATAATGGTTGCGCCATTGATGACATGTTCGGCGCGTATTCCTGTGTATGTATTGATTATTGGGGCTTTTTTCTCGAATGATCAAGTTTGGGGACCAATTCGATTGCAGGGCCTTGTTATGTTTGGCCTCTATTTGGCTGGCATTGTGAGTGCTATTCTTGTTGCGTTTGTTCTTAAGAAGACCGCTACAAAAGGGCCATCTCAACCACTTATTATGGAATTGCCGACTTATAAAGTCCCGCAACCGAGAGACTTCTTCTTAGGGCTGTGGTCGCGTGTTTGGGCCTTCTTGAAGCGTGCTGGAACGATTATTTTTGCGACATCAGTTATTCTATGGGCATTAGTAACATTCCCATTGAGAGATGAGCCGGAATTGCGAACATCTATTGCTGGTAAGATTGGGTCGGTTATAGAGCCTATTTTTGCGCCAATAGGATTTAACTTGGAAATGGTGATTTCCCTGATCCCAGGAATGGCAGCACGGGAAGTGGCTGTATCGGTTCTGGGAACAGTCTATGCCATTGAAGGGGGAGAAGAGAATACAGAGGGGCTATCAGCAGCCTTGCAGAATGCTTGGTCTCTTCCAACTGCTTTGGCATTTCTTGCTTGGTTTGTGTATGCACCGCAATGTTTTGCAACACTTGCGACTGTGCGCCGTGAAACCAATTCATGGAAATGGACGTTAATGATGACAGCTTACTTGTTTGGGTTGGCCTATGCCGTTTCCGGTATCACATATTGGGTTGCAAAAGGAGCGGGCCTATAGGCCTGTAAATTGTGCTGACTTAATTTGCATTGGAACGAATTTCTCCTTGCCACGTTAATTTAAGGTAAGGAGAAAGCAAATGAGTAATCAAGCATATAAGCCAGAAGAAAAGCCCGTTGTAGATTCTGATGCAGCAAAATTTGATGAACTGACAGCTGAAGAAGTACGCCAAGGTGAAGAAACTAAAGGAATGCCTATTGTTTTAGTGTTGTCTATTCTTGGGGTTGTCGCTGTGTTTGCGTTTGCGATTATGGCGGGTGTTTTTACAGCATAAATTCATTCATAAAAAAAGCCGGCTCACTTACTGGAACCGGCTTTAATATTAAGAGCGACTTTGAGCCATATTCTCTCTAGAGAGATTTCAAATCGCCAGCAGATGTTTTGCCGCGCTTTGGATCTGTCACGAGTTCAAATTCTACTTTTTGGCCTTCGTCCAGTCCTGCAAGACCAGCTTGCTGAACTGCAGTGACGTGTACAAACACGTCAGCACCGCCATCATCAGGCGCTATAAAGCCATAGCCTTTAGTTGCGTTAAACCATTTCACTGTACCAGTTGTCATATTCAGTCTCCTAGGGAAGGCGTTTCAAGTCTTCCAAATTGTAGGTGAAGAGAGTGCGGTCGCCTGCTGGGACAGAAGATGGACGGCGGGTGCTGTCCTTGTAAGCCAAGTCTTTAGTCCTTCCACTCGGGGCAAGGTTGGATACTTGCGAAGAGCTCTTTCAAGTCCGGATCGGCGTTTTATGAACACGGTTGTGGACGTGAACATATGCTTCCCCGGGCAGTTCGATCCGAACACTTTATTCTTGAGTTAAGAATAAAGCGATGAACGTTAATTCACGTTCATCGCCTGTATACCATAAATTAACGTGAACGCCACGCTATTTATTTTGATAGAGATTCATCCCTAATGGCGCGGAATTCATTTCCTTCATACCAGTTTGGCCAATCGGTAGAATTTGCTATTCCAAGCCCTAGCGCATGGAATGCTTGAGCATCTTGAGCAACGCCTGCAAAATCCCAATCTGGGTTATATTCATCAGAAGGTTTGTGGTAGTCATTTGCCGTATACTCGGCAGCAAATTTCAATCCAGCTTCAACGCCGCCTTCAACCAGATCAGCGCCTCCATCAGCATAAATAACCGGCACGCCTTTTTTTGCGAGGCTTATGTGGTCTGAGCGATAGAAATAACCATTTTGCGGTGTTGAATCGGGGCTAACATATCTGTCTTGAGTTTTCAGTATATCTTCAAGTCTATCTTCTAGTTCTGAAGACCCAGACCCGATGATCTCCATATTCTTACTTAGCCCGCGCGGGAAAATCGCATCCGTATTTATACCGGCCACAATTTTATTTAGTGGAATAAATGGGTTTTCAGCAAAATAAGCTGATCCAAGCAATCCGCTTTCTTCCAGCGTAACAGCCAAAAATATAATTGAACGATCTGGTTGTTCGCCCGCAGCAAATGCTTCAGCTATTTCTAGCATTAGACTAACGCCGCTGGCGTTATCAATTGCGCCATTATGGATTGAATCATCGGTCGCGAAGTTCTTCTTTTCCCCTAAATGATCCCAGTGAGCCATATACAGCATGTATTCGTCTGGAGCTGTTTTTCCTTTGACGACACCTGCAATGTTTTGACTTTCTTTGCGTGTGACAGTTTGTGTGATTGAGCCAGAAGCTTTGATGCCATCCATTGGTATGGCTTTAAAGCCTTTGGTATAAGCTGCCTTTTTCATATCAGCATAAGTGGTCCCCATGTGGGCAAATAGTTTTTCACCATATGCATTTGATATCCAAGCTTCCATTGGAATGCGGTCCATCCCGTCACCAGCGCGCACGAGATCTGCTTGCTCACCAGACCATGAACCTGAAACGACATTCCAGCCATAAGCGGCCGGAGCTGTTTCATGGATGATAATGGCGGCATCTGCACCTTGGCGAGCTGCTTCCTCGTATTTGTAAGTCCATCGACCATAATAAGTCATAGATTTACCATTGAACAATTCAGGGTCTGCGGTTTCAAAACCCGGGTCATTGATCAAAATAACGGCTGTTTTACCAGTCATGTCGATGCCGTCATAATCATTCCAGCCGTATTCTGGAGCATTTACGCCATAGCCTACGAATACTAGGTCTGAATCTGCAAAATCAATTGGACCTTCGGTTTGGCGTTTGGTCCAGAATACCGCATCACTTCCGGGTTCCAGCACGTCGCTTTCACCAGCTATGGATAAAGTTAAATTTGAATTTTCTAGGTCAATTGTCTGTGCATTCATTTTTACTGTTTGAGAGTATGAACCATCAACAGCTGGCTCTAGACCTATACGGGCCATTTCATCTGCAACCCATTGCGCAGATGCTTCACCTTCTAATGTGCCCGGTGCCCTGCCTTTAAATGTATCGGAGGCAATAATTTCCAGCCGTTGTGAAAGATCACTTTCCGAAATTTCTGGTATCGTGCCACTTGCCAGTGCTGGCATAATAAATTCGGTTGTCTCTACAGCTGCGGTAGATGGTTTTGCTTCACTTGAAGGTGTGCTTTCGTTTTCTGAAGGCGGTGCACACGCAAATGTAGCTGATAGCAGCACGGTGGAGATAACTGTGGTAAGGGCGTTTCGGATCATATTATTTTGCTCCATTGGAATTTTCAGCAAGCTTAGAACGCAAATGAACGTAAGCAAGGGGCAATTTTGCGTTTTGTATGTTTCGCTTGTTTTTGTTGCATAGGATGAGGTGCTTCACGTGAAGGTGATAAAATGCATATCAGCGGTGCTCTGCTTGATTTTGGTTTCCAACTGTATGCCGGTTCAACAAGGAAGAATCACGATGCCTAATCAAGAAAGTCATGAAAATCAGATTGGTCGGTTTTTTCCTGAAAGAGATTTGTTCGTGGCATCAGATGGAGCTGGGCTTGGGCTGAGTGTTTGGGAAAGTAAGTTGGGTGAGCCTGAAATTGTGTTTTTGGGTGTGCATGGCATGAATGATTATGCCGGTGCTTTTCGTTGGTCTGCTCCTTATTGGGCCGAGCAAGGAATCACAACTTATGCCTATGATCAACGCGGCTTTGGGCGCTCTCCCAACTCTGGTATTTGGCCGGAAGAAGAAGTGATGAGGGGGGACTTATTCACCGCAACCAAAGAGGTGAGGCGCAGACACCCAGATGCGAAAATAGCGGTTTTAGGTGTCAGTATGGGTGGTGCGTTGAGTATGACTGCATTTGCATCGTATCATAAACCTGATGCTGATATGTTGATTTTATCCGGTCCTGGTTTGCGTGGCTGGGGCACTAATCCTTTTATATACCGGTTCAGCTTATGGATTAGCTCACATATAAGGCCATCATGGATTGTTAAACCGCCAAAGATCGTAACCAAATCCATCACACCAACAGACAATAATGAAGTTTTGCGTGTTCACTGGGAAGATCCTTATTTTCAAAAGACCAATAGAATAGACAGTGTATATGGTGTGGTTTCTCTGATGGAGGCAGCACATAAAGTTGCTAATAAACTACCATCCGAGATTCCAACGCTTTTGCTCTATGGCGCAAAGGACCAGATTATTCCTGATAATGGTGTGAAACGTACCACTCCCAAATTACCCGAACATGTAAGAACGGCTTATTATAAACATGGCTATCACATGCTTTTAAGAGATATTGATCGTAAAATTGTGCTGGATGACATCCTTGCTTTTGCAAACAATCCTAAAACGCAATTACCTTCGCAATCACCAGAATTACCTTGGAGGTAGGTAATCTTTTGGTTTTTTGCGCGGTTTCTTGGCTGAAAGGATGAATTCAAGCAAACTGACTATCCGAATATTAACCACACGCATTTAAGTTCATCGGTGAATAATTGTAATTTTGAACGGTTGAACTGTCTTGGAACTCGTCGAGCAACTTAATTCTATTGCTGAACCAGAAGGTCGTGCAGAGCTAAAAGCTCGCATCGGCGCATGGTGGAATGGAAAAGATTTTGATCGCGAAGCATATCTACAAAAGGTAGAAAAGCAGCAAGATAGCAAAGAAGTTTCGTCTCTTAAGATCAAACCGTTAGAAGATGGAAAGAAAGTTTCAAAACCTACACCACGGGTTGCTGCATTGGAAACGATGTGGGGGCGAGGGCGGTATGTTCCGGGCGATGGTGAGCTGGACGCGATACTCATAGAGGCTATGGGGCGCGTCAAAGGGCGAATCGGGAAGATCGGTTTGCTGGGTGTTGATGCCATTTCTACCGATGTGATAGCTGAATCCGTCGGCGAAGCTCTTGAGCTTGTTGAATGGAGAGAGCCTTGTGTTAAGCGCTCTTCCGAACTGACTGAAAATGCACGTGTATCCAGCACTGATTTGGATCGAATGAACCGATTTGAAGACGGGTCACTAAAGTCCATGCTGTCTGTGGATGCACTGACATATGTAGATCATAAAGCTGGACTTTGTTCTCGCGTGTATCGTGCCCTCAGAGATGGTGGCCGTTGGGCCGTACTAGATTATTCTGCAAACCCAGATTTTAATCCTCAGACAGCATTTGCTTCAGCTTGGGCTGAGCCTCAATTGATGCATGGTGAGGTATTGCAGCAAACGCTTGAGACAACAGGGTTTAAATTTGTTCGGCGTGTGGATGTGACCCGCATGGTGATCGATTCTGTAAAGGCTGCATTTGCTCGGTTGGGGCCTGCGCTTGAAGATGTCGTTGCTGAAGGCATAGGCGGACGTGATGCGGCGCTTATGCTACAAGAAGTTTCATGGGAAGCTGTTGCTTGGCGGAAACGCCTCAAAGCACTGGAAGCGGGGAAATTGCGTGTCGATATCTGGATAGTTGAAAAACCAGGGGCGTTATCGGATGAGCAATTGGATGAAGCACCTAGTGTAGCAAATAGCTCTCTTGAGGCTGAATTGTTTTCAAAATCAGAAGCTGAAATTGCACCTGCTGAAGAAGTCGAATCTGAAACGATTGATGGTTTGATGAATGAACCCCAGATTTCTGCCGATGAAGGCGAAGATGAAAGTTGGGAAGTAGAAGTCAATGAAGATGCTGGGGAACCAGAAGAAGAACTCGATCAAAGTGCTGTCGATGACTTGTTTGGTTAATTGATTTATTGAATCAACTATTTCCGCATAAAATTGGCTGGATCTAAGAAGTTTTCAGCATATTTTCCTTTTTGTTGTTGTGAGGTTTGTTAAATCAGGCATTGCACTAGCTGGTTGATTGGGCTTATCAACTCTCCATTAGTTGGCCATTGATAGGCTGTTTAACGACCGGAGTCCTTTATGTTTGATACTGCAGCTTTTGCTAATCATGAGAGTGTTCATCAATTTTATGATAAAGACACGGGACTGAAAGCGATTATTGCAATTCATTCGACAGCACTGGGGCCAGCTGCTGGAGGGTGCCGAATGTGGAATTATGCTAGTAGTGAAGCGGCCATGCGGGATGCTCTGCGTTTGTCCGAAGGTATGAGTTATAAGAATGCAATAGCAGACTTGCCCTTGGGTGGCGGGAAAGCAGTTATCTGGGGCGATAGCAAAACTCAAAAATCACCAGAATTATTTCGAGCTTTTGGGCAAGCCATTGATAGTCTAAATGGTCGCTATTGGAGCGCCGAAGATGTCGGCGTCTCTCCGGATGATATGAAATACGTTTCTGAGCAAACGCGTTTCGTAGCTGGTCTCGATGATGGAGATTCAGCTTCAGGGGATCCATCACCAATCACTGCATTGGGTGTATTTAAAGGGATTGAAGCTACTGCGAAGCGTGCTTTGAAAGTTGATAATCTGGAAGGCGTTCGTATCGCTGTACAGGGTGTCGGGCATGTCGGTGGATATGTGTGTGATTTTCTGGCAAAGGCTGGTGCAAAGCTAATAATTACAGACATCAACAAAGAGAGTTTGAAACAAGTATCGCAAAAAACCGGGGCAGTGATTGTTGCGCCGGATGATATATATGATGCGGATGCTGATGTGTTTTCACCCAATGCACTAGGGGCCATTATTAATGACAATACTTTGGCGCGGTTGAAGGTGAAAGCTATTGCCGGCGGTGCAAACAATCAGCTTGCTACTGATGAGATGGGTGAGAAACTTAGACAGGCTGGAATTTTATATGCACCTGATTTTGTTATAAATGGCGGCGGCATTATTAATGTCGCGTCAGAAATTTCAGGTTTGTACAGTCTGCCTTGGGTGAAGTCCAAAGTTGAAACACTTACACAGACGCTGGGACAAATTTTAGATACGGCTTCATCAGAAGCGCGGCCTTCAAGTGAAATCGCACTTGAGTTGGCTAAAGCGCGTATTGCGGCTGCGCACAGCTAGCCTTTATCAACGTTTGAATCCAAGAGTTGCCGCCCAATACTATAGTGTTGGGCGGTTTTGGTTTGAGCATTTAAAACTATCGTGCTTAAAATTTACGCTATTTGGGGAATTTGGCTTAGATGTTGCATTTGTCAGGCTTATTGTCTGGATACGGAATGATTTGAGCCGTATTGTCCTAGCTACTTACTTTGAAAGTTTGTTGGGGTGGCAAATTATATAAGTAGAGTGTGGGGATATAAATGACCAAAGTGGTGGTTAAGTTAGAGGGTGAAGCGGCTAGAGACGGTGTGCGTCTGGCAATGGCCTTGGATGCATTTGCTAAATGGTGTGAAGAAACAATTGATTGCGCGGATAGCTCTCAGGCGTTGGACTTCATGATGACGACTGAGCACACTGGCGCAGCAGTGCGCAGAAAAATAACATTTCACAATAGATCTCACGCTGCGAAATTCCTGACATTCTGGAGAACGCAGCGCGCTATACCCGATAAAGTTGCATCGTAAAGCTAGGTTGGGCACTCTGTGTCTTCGCCCAGTTCTATAGAAAAGATACTTTAACGTCTGTGCGTATTGTTTCTTTGTTATGTCCAATACATTTGTTAGGGGAATTGGGGTGAAAATCAAACGGGAAGTCGCTATATCCGATAAATGACTTTTTATGATTCTCATCAGCTTAAGAAAAAACGCGTTTTGGTCGTCGGGGCTGGACTGGTCGGAATGTGTGTGGCGCTCAGATTGGCACAATCTGGTGTTAAGGTCGTGTTGGTCGATAAATCAAAACCGGCAACTGGTGCGAGTTGGGCTGCTGCGGGGATGTTGGCACCTGCATATGAAGCGGCACATGAGCCAAATGCACATCAAGATTTGTTTGAATTGTGTATGGCTGCTGCGGATATTTGGCGAGATTTTGCGCCTTGGCTGCAGGCTTATTCTGATACTTCTATCGACTTTTTGGGAATGGGGACCCTAGCTTGTGCAGCAAATGATGTTCAAGAAGAGCGCTTAAATGTTTTAGAGAAGGCTTGTCTGACTCGAAACGTACCTGTGCGAAGATTGTCAGCAAAAAAAGCTAGAAAGCTTGATCCGTCACTATCAGAAAATTTAATAAGCGCTTTATTGCTGCCAACTGATCAGCAAGTCGACAATTGGTCTGTAATAGGGGCTTTGATGTCGGCTCTGGCGGATGCGGGGGTTCAAGTTATACCCAATATTCCCATTACTCACCTTACTCGTTCGAATGGCTTTTGGTGTGTGCCTCATTTGGGGGAGTTTGATAATTTGGTCTGGACTGCCGGCGTAAGTTCGGGAGATTCTGTTGTGATCGATGGTGAGGCTACGCGCTTACTGCCTAATGATGTTATTGTGCCCGTGAAAGGTCAAATGCTGTCTGTTGATCCTATGCATGGAGCACCTTCTAAAGTTTTGCGTTTTGGGGCTGGTTATATAGCGCCTAAGTCCACACGAATTGTGATTGGAGCAACATCGGAGTGGGGCGTTGCCGATAAGAACGTGAATCCAAATGATATAGAATCTTTGCGCCAATCAGCGGCTGAAATTTGTCCCGTTCTGGGGTCCGCTGAAATTAAGATGAGTTGGGCTGGTGTGCGGCCGGGGACTTCGGACCATGCGCCTGCTATAGGGTGGAGCAATGTTGAAGGCATTGCCATAGCGTCAGGGCATTATCGAAATGGTATATTACTGTCGCCATTAACTGGTGATATTGTAAAACGCCTGATTTTAGAAGAAGGTGTGTCTTCTCTGGAGCAGCGTTTCGCACCATCTAGATTTGAGAGCCAAGCTCAAACAGAAAACTATCTTTCTACGAACTGAATTTGTTTTATAGAAATGCAGATTCTCGGCGATCTCTGCCTTTATAGGATGGATCATCGACACGTCGTCTGTCTGGGCCAAAATAAGTGTCTGTTTTTAAAAATTGGCGACGGTGATTGACTACTGATACTAATCTTTGCCAGATCGCGTCAGGTCTGACAGGTTTTGTGAGTATTTCGTCCGCACCAGCATTTATAAGCTGGTAAATCGCAGACCGCCGCGTATCAGCCGTACATATGATGATCGGCAGTAGTTTGTTTTTGCTATCATCAGCGCGTCTAATGAGGGTGACTAATTCTGTTCCCAGAATATCGGGCATAATCACATCAATGACTGCAATGTCGATAGGTTGATCTCTTAATATTTCGAGTGCAGTGGCAGCATCACTAGCTTGTACAATTTTTCTTATTCCAAAGCCTTTTAAAACAGTGAGCCAGATCTGGCGCATGTTCTGATGGTCATCAACAACTAAAACGGTTACGGCTTTAAGATCACCCATTAGAGATTACCTCTATAAAATTCTTAGTTGGTGTATAGATATTAGTTTCTTCCTTTTGAAAAGGGGGCAGACGGGAGATGAGCTGAAAGAGATGGGTAAATTGCCCGTTTTGTTAACCAAAGATTGATATTGAGGATATAATTTTATCTATAAGTAAAAGGTAAGATTTATTATGGATGCGACTTCCAAAGCTTCAATAGCAAATTCCCAGCTCGCGTCCCCTATGGATGCACAGACAGCTATTCGCAAAGCCGCACGTGAGACGGGAGCCGATTTTGGTTATCTTCTAAAGACAGCCAAAAGAGAGTCAGGATTGGACGCAAGTGCAAAGGCAACGACCTCGTCTGCAACCGGATTATTTCAGTTTACGGATGATACATGGCTAAGAATGGTCGACCGCTATGGTGAAAAGCATGGCTTAACCCATGCCGCTGATGCTGTCGCTGTTTCAGGCGGCAAAGCGCGTGTGGCAGACGCTTCTGAGAAGGCGGACATTCTTGCTATGCGCGAAGATCCTATGATGGCCTCGATAATGGCAGGTGAGTTGGCCAATGAGAATGCGACCATTTTAAAACGTGGTATTGGGCGCGAACCAACAAGCCAAGAATTATACGTTGCACACTTTATGGGTCCTAAAGGGGCAGTTGATTTAATCAAAGCAACTGAGAATGGATCTTCTCAAAAAGCTGCTGATTTATTTCCGGCTGCTGCGCGTGCAAATCCAGCAATTTTTAATGAAAGAAATGGTCAAGCTCGCAGTGTCGCAGCTGTTTATTCCAATTTGACCGGCCAGCACGTTCCAGAACCAAATACTACATCTGAGGTGTTTTCTGAAATACGAAATGTGCAGCAAAGTATTGTTCGTTCTGCACCTTTGCCTCCTGTTAGCACTTTAAAAATAGGTGCTGAACTGAGTACGGGGATGGTGATGACTTTGCTTGATCTGCAGCAAAAACACTTCGAAATCGCCGAAAAAGATAAGAATGACGAAGAAAGAGCTACGAAAACAATAGTAACGTAAAAGCTTCGTTAATAATAAAAGGTCAAAGTATTAAAGCGCTTGTTGGAATTTTGGAAGCGCGATTTTACTATGGGTAACAGTAATCATGTCCGTCGCCACTATGCGTTCAAATCTTACACAAGATGATATTCGTCGCCTTGTAAAAGGGGCAACTCCTGAAGCGCGCGCGAATGCCGCTCATAAAATATGTCGACGGATAGATACGGCAAAGCTCTCTCCTAAAGATAGAGAGAATGCTGACCAGATTATGCGTATTCTTGCGGAGGATGCTGCAGCTCTTGTGCGTCGCACACTTGCCGTAACATTGCGCTCTTCACCCAACCTTCCACGTGATCTAGCTGTGAGATTGGCAAGAGATATTGAAAGCGTTGCTGCGCCAATACTTAAGCACTCGCCTAAATTATCAGAAGATGACTTAATTGAATTATTGCTAGCATCGTCTCCAGAAAAGCAAGTTGCGATTGCTGAGCGGGATCAGGTTTCTGAAGCTGTTGTTGAAGTTATTGCTGAGCATGGAAATAAAGACGCCGTTGAGGCGGCGGCATTGAATGAAGGCGCTTCATTTTCGGATCGTGCGTATGAAACAACCATTAATCGCTTTGAAAATGACGATGACATCAAAAGCGCCATAATTTCGCGGTCGAGTATTCCTATTCACATCGCAGAAAAAATGGTTTCACTTGTGAGTGGTGAATTGTTTGATCGTTTAGTCAATGATCATGAATTGCCGCCACAGCTTGCAATAGAGATTGCATCTGGAGCGCGAGAGCGTGCGACGCTTGATCTTGTTGAGCAAGCAGGAAAGACATCTGATCCAGGGACGTTTGTGCAGCATTTGAACTTGAGTGGACGCATGACGCCATCATTGATCATGCGTGCTATGTGTCTTGGTCACATGAATTTTGTCGAATGGGCTTTTGCCGAGCTTGCAGGCGTGCCGCACTCTAAAGCATGGCTGATGATTCATGATGCGGGGAATCTGGGGCTTAAAACAATCTTCGAACGTGCCGGATTGCCAAATGGAATGTTTCCAGCTTTCAAATTGGCAATCGAAGTGTTTCATGAAAACACTATGGATGGTGGCGAAGGGGATTTAGCTCGGTTCCGCAAGCGTATGACGGAGCGTGTGCTTACACAGTTTCAAGCTATTCCACGCGCCGATCTGGAATATTTGTTAGAGAAGCTGGATTCCCTAGATGAAATGAATAGCGATAAGACTAAGCGTTTAGCTTAGTTGGGTTCACTATCCATTCAATTTGGGATTTACAGCGTATCGTACACCCATATTTGATAGGCGTTCTGCATCGGTCCAATTTGCATTTTCAGCAAATAGCATTGCACCTGATCCGTAAGCGTTTTCGATTCTGTCGGCTGTAAATGGTGCGTCATCATCTAATGCAACCGCGTTCAGGCGAACTGCTTCTATGACTGAGCTTAAGTATGCGCCAAACGGACTGCGCCAAGACTGGCGTGCGTCTATTCCAACTCTAAATCCGCGAGAAAAAAAGCTCTCAATATATGCTGGGGCGATGTCTTCAGCTTCGTAAATTGAAGCATCTGGGAATTCTATGCGTATTTCCTGCACGCAAATATTGGCTCTGCGAGCGCCGGCTTCTGCGGCCATAGGCGCATCTGGGTGCGATAGGGCAGCCAATGGTGCGATAATGGAAATTGGTCTTTCGGGAATGTTTTGCTCGGTTGCGAGTCTTCCTGCGCGCTCAATTTGTTCTCCCAACCAACGAGCCGAGCAATGTTGGTGTGGGTTTCCTGATGCGAAACCAAATAAAGCGGTTTCTTCAAATGAGGATTCTATCTGGGCATCTATGCCAATGGTCTCGCCTGTCTTGAGATCTTGAATTTTCGCGAAACGAATTTTTGACTCGCGAGTGGTCGCAATATCATTATCATTCGCAATAACTTTGAAAGGTGTGGCAAGTGTCATGCGGCTCGGTCCATTTTATAATATATTTATGGGCACAAGCTATCAGATTAACTTTTATACTCCGCGAAGCCGCGAAGATGAATTTCCAAGAACATCAAACAAATATTGTTAGGATTTGTAAGTAATTTAAATCTTGAAGAATTTTCTATGATGGGTCTGTATCAGTGATTATAGAATTTTTTTCTTCAAAATCAGTTACTTGGGTTTCCATTTCAGTTACTAGAATGGATCCAACAGGGTGTTCTTCTGTTTTGATTCGCCCTTTAATAGCTGCACGAACACCATCAATGTGTGCGCGAATTAGATTTTCTGGGGACTTAGAGCGGTCTACCTCATCATTTGTTAATCGGCACAGTGAAGCTGCCATGCGACCAACGAGAGGGTATTCATATGTCTTCGCTAACCCCTTAAGGTCGTGGGCGACGGCGTGTACATTTGTGACTGCAACAATTTTGTCTGATTGAGATGTGAATAATGCCCATGCCTCTTCTAGCCGATTGAGCTCATCTTCTATCCAGCTTTGGAATTCTGTCGAAAGGTTAGAAAGTGCGGCATCTGCTTTTGCAACGGCACCGCGATCCATAGGAGAAAGACTACCGCCGACTTTAGCCTTTAGCGCGTTTGGAGGCGTAAAAATCTCAATCGGTTTAGCTTTGCCCATGGTGAAATCCATTTCTTACTATTTGTAGTATTGGCTGCGAAAAGTAGCCGTTAATTTACTTCATATCCAATTAATCATAGGCGAAGAGAGGTTAACAAGACGTTTGGAGTGATATCCTTTTAATATGCGAATTGCTCTTGAAGGATACGATCTTCCAGAGCTTGCCCTTCATCAAAAAGGAGGGTGAGCGAAGTTTGTCTGTCTTCCCGCACTTCTACAACTTTCACATTGCGAACTTCTTGGGTGTCAGCTGTGGCTGCTACTGAGCGATGCTCGCCATCAATTGTTTCAAACCGCACGATTGCATCATGCCGTAACAATGCTCCGCGCCAACGACGAGGTCGAAATGGTGATATTGGCGTAAGTGCGAGCAGGTTTGATCTGATTGGAAGAATTGGACCGTGGGCTGAGAGGTTATAGGCTGTTGAACCTGCTGGAGTCGCGACCAGTACACCATCACAAGCCAAAACATCTAATTGTTCTTTGTTATCTACAAATATTCGCAATTTGGCGGCTTGGGCTGTTTGTCTGATGAGTGACACTTCGTTGATCGCACGGTAGACAACTTCTTCACCACTCATAAGCGTGGCTTTCATAATCAAAGGGTGGATGATCGCTCGAACCGCTGAATCTAACCTTTCTATTAAATTGTCATCAGAATAGTCGTTCATAAGAAAGCCGACAGAGCCTCGATGCATTCCATAGACGGGTAGATCATCATGAAAACGAGTGTGTAGAGCTTCAAGCATGGTTCCATCACCACCTAAAGCGACCACGACATCTGCTTTGTCTATATCATTTTGGCCGTATCTGCGCGTGAGTGTTGCGAATGCTGTTTTGGCTTCTGGTCTTGCACTCGCAATAAAATGTATCCGCGGTGATGTTGCATTCATATTTTTATTCTCATTTTAAACGCTTTCTTTGATTGGTTTAAGTCAACGCAATCATTCCCAAAAGGTTTTGAATTGATTGGTGAATATATGGCTGCTTTCGTCAAGCTCATTAGCGACAATATTTTGCAAGTATTAGGCGAAGTCACTGTTAAAAAAGGGGAATGTATTTGTTTTTCCAAATATTTGCACTCAACATTTCCAATACTTGGGGTGTTATGGGGGAATTGGGGTGCAAAGTTCAAGTAGGGTATGCGCATTCTCTGTTGTGGCGGGGTGTTTTAAGTCGTTTCTTTTGGTGCCAGTGGCGCATGCAAGTGCGTGGACATTAGAAAAGGATACTGGATATCAGTCGCTAAATGTTAGCTATGAAAATGGTGATTTTGGCAAAAACTGGCGACAAGATTCTTATATAGAGTATGGCTTGACCTCTGATTGGACTGTGGTCAGCAAGGTTGAAACAGTTTGGCGTGTCCTAGACAATTACAATGATAGAACATCGGGTGAAATTGGGGTTCGTCGTGAAGTCTGGGTGAAAGACGCTTTGCATATTTCAGCAGTCTCCAGTGTTTTTGTGGGAGAAAGACTGGACGATCAATCATGCGGTGGATTCGGTGCGGAAGTTGGAGCTGCGTTAGGGTATTCTAGTAAACTAGCCAATAAACCTGCCTATGCATTTGTTGAAACAGCCGTCGGTGCGCGCCAAGGGTGTGAGCATGTGACGACGGATGTTGTTATAGGAGTTCAGCCAGCAGAGAAATGGGATGTGCAGGTAAAGGCTTTTGGTGAAAAATTTCCCGGACGAGAATTTACGAAACTGGAAGTCGGCTTGAGCCGTCAAGTGGGTAAGAGCTTTGTGGGGGCTGGTGTTCGAAAGGAAATCAGCGGTGCTTTTGAAGAAAATAGTGCCTTCATGTCTATCTGGCGAAAATTTTAGCTTTGAAACAGTTGGGGCTTAAATTTATTTGGCTGTTTCAACCATAAGATAAGCAATCAAGTTTTCACGTTGGGTTGCATTAGAAATCCCAGCAAAAGTCATACGGTTTCCAGGTAGGAATTTACGTGGATTAGCAAGCCATTGATCTAGGCGTTCAGGAGTCCATTGAAAATCTGCGGCTTCTATTGCTTTTGAATATTTGAAACCTTCGGCTTGTCCAATTTTTCGGTCGAAAACACCGTGCAAATTGGGTCCAACACGATGTCCTGCACCTTCGATAAGGTTGTGGCAGGATTTGCAGGTTGAATATTGCCGACGCCCTTTATCGTAGTCAGCAGTGTTATATGGGGCGGGGAGTTGCGCCAGTTTAACATTTTGAGCAGGCGGCGTGACTAAGGAGTTGTCGACAACGTCATTGGAGGTGGATGTTTCATCCTCATTTGATTCGGATGAAAGAGCATTTTGTGAAGGTAGTGGAGCTGCTGTATTCGTGTTTTCTTCCCCACATCCCAACAAAAATGATGGCGCTAACATTGCTAATGCGAAAAAGTGGATTTTAAACATACAAACTTGCTCCTTGAGTACGTGACCAGCTTAATAAAGAAGTGTATCAAACCTATTAAAGCTACCCAACGGATAAACATGCTTTTTTTGATGAAATAATACATTCATTTGAAAAGAGCTTGGCAAGCAAGGAAAATGTCATGACAGATACAATAGGCGCTAGCCATTCGCAGCCGCTAAAGGATATCGCTCGCGAAGAAGGGCGACTAAATGAATTTGTTTGGGTGGGACCTCACATTGAAGCTGATGTAACTCGCCAACCATTTTCTGGCGCAGCGCTAGCAGAAATTATGGAGTTTGCTGGCAGCCAGGAACTAACACAATCTATTCAAATGCTGTTTGCTGGAGAGGTTATAAACGGATCAGAAAACCGTCCCGCTTTGCATTGGGCGCTTCGTGGAAATAATGATCATCTAGCAAAGGCATCCGAATTTGCTGAACAAGCTAAAGCATGCCGTGAATTTGCTGATAAAGTCAGTTCAGGTGCGCTTGGGTTTGAAGTAAAGACAATTTTGCATATCGGCATTGGTGGATCAGACTTAGGGCCTCGCTTGATCTGGGATGCTTTACGTCCCTTAGGGCATAAAGGTCCAAATATTCGATTTTGTGCAAATGTAGACCCTGCTGATTTTGCTGAAGCAACAGAGGGCTTGGATGCTAAATCGACGCTGGTTATAGTGGTTTCAAAATCATTCAAGACACCTGAAACGCAAGCAAACGCGCAACTGGCTCGCCAATGGTTGATCTCTGAGCTTGGTGAAGACAATTTAAATGATCACATGGCGGCGGTATCTTCCGCGCCAGACCTTGCACAAGCATGGGGAGCGCCAGCTGATCGTATTTTTCCAATGGATTCAGCAGTTGGTGGACGGTACTCAGTATGGTCGTCGGTGGGTTTGTCATTGATGATCGCTTTAGGGTCAGAAATATGGTCTGAATTTCTTGGTGGGGCTGCTGAGATGGATGCCCACTTCAGAGATGCTCCGCTAAAAGATAATCTGCCTGCCAAGTTAGCTATGATGGATTATCATGTGCATTCTCAAAGAGGGACTGCATCTCGCGTCGTGTTGGCATACGCGCATCGCTTGAGAAAGCTTCCAGACTTTTTGCAGCAATTAGAGATGGAATCGAACGGAAAATCTGCTGCTTCGGGGCGGGGAGTTAAAACCGATATTACTGCACCGATTACTTGGGGATCTGTTGGCACATTGGGGCAGCACTCCTTCCATCAGTTGTTGCATCAGGGAATAGATAGGTCAGCTGCTGAATTTGTCGTGTCTTTAAATGCGGGTGTAAAAGAGGGCGATAAGAAGAATGGACAATCCTTGCTAGCGAACGCCTATGCGCAAGCAGAAGCATTTCTTGTAGGGCGTTCTGAAGCTGAAGCTGAAGCCCAATTAAGAGAAAAAGGCGTTGACGAAGAAACCATCAGAATGCGTGCACCGCACATGCATATGGATGGTGGTCGTGCTTCTTCTATGTTTTTACTTGAAGACATCACACCGCGCTCTGTTGGCGCGCTAATCGCAATGTATGAACATCGCACTTTTGCATACGGTATGTTGCTTGGTATCAACCCGTTTGATCAATGGGGTGTAGAGCTGGGTAAAGTTATGGCGGAAGAAATCGATAATGCAATTTCCGGTGAAACGTCAAAAGAGCGTGACCCAACGACTATGCGCTTAATCAAGAAAACGCAGGATGCAAGACGTTAGATTTTGGATTAATTCCAGCTCATAAATATGCGTGTATCTGCCGGATATTTGTTTCGGCAGATATTTGCCCTTTAAAAGGTATATTTCACAAGCATCTTGCAGTTCTATGTCTGTTTGACTAAGTATTGAATATGACTCAGGAAAAGCTCTCTCGATTATTTGAAGAAAACGGCATGCGGCTGACACGGCCAAGGCTTGCCGTTGCAGAGTTGTTGCTGATGGATGGGGTCCAGCGGCATGTGTCTGCTGAATGGGTTGCCAAGGAATTGGTAAGTTCAAATAATTCTGTTTCATTAGCGAGTGTTTACAACACGCTAAATAGTTTTGTTGAAATCGGGTTGCTTCGTCAGATAGATGCTGGTGGAGCAAGTGTTGTGTTCGATACGAATACATCTGAGCATCACCATTTCCTGAAAGTATCAACTGGTGAATTGATTGATATTGAATCAAATGATTTAGAAATCTCCAATCTTCCCACGCCTCCTGAGGGGAGTGAGATTAAAGGTTGGAGCCTAATTGTTCATATAGATTGAACTTTAGTTACCTCTAAAAATAACTTGATTTGCGTTCCGTAACTTTCAGTGAAGCGCGGTCATATAGCATGTCGACCAATTGGCTTGCAGATTTTCCACGTACATCAACTGAAGTCGCCAGATTGTTGTCTTTTAATATCTTCTTGAGTTGCGACTGCTTGAGTGATGAAAATACTGAATAAAATTCAGATTTGCTGCTGTCGGCCACAAGAATGTATGGATTAGCGATGTCTGTTTTTGTCGCATCTTCAAACACGACTTTGCCACCCATAGCTTTGACAAGTCGGTCAGCGAATTTGGGGTTGGTCCGCACTTCATCTCTCAGTTCGTCAAAAAACCGATCAAGATATGCAACTGCGTCTAGTCTCTCATCTTCTGCCATTTGTGTCCTGTTCGTTGGCTTAGAAAGTCGGTGAAACGTTCTGAAAGTCTCTTAACGTCACCTTTTACGCCACCATATTTACCACGAAATGTGTCATAACTATCTGGAGCTGCACGTTCCATTGCATTTAGGACGTGCACTGATTCAGGGATTTTTGGCCCAAACCATCTATCCTTAAGGTAAATATCTTGTAATTCGCTTGCAACTTGTTTTGCATAAGCTGTGTTTCTAAAGCGTGTGATCAGCACAAAGTTTCGCTTTGGTAGATCTGGGGCTATATTGGCTCCAACCCAGTCTGAAAACTGTTTTGTGCCCCATGTGGAGACAGCGTCTGCAATTGTTGGCATGACGAAAACATCAGCTAGAGATAAACCGGCACGTGATAGTGGAGACAAATGAGGGGGGCAGTCCAGCAGAATAACATCATAATATTCGCGCAGGGCATCAAAGCCGCTTTTGAAATGTTCAGCGAGCTTTACTGCAAGCGAGGTCGGTGTTCCAGCTTGGGAATACCAAGTTTCTTCTAACCCCATTTCTTGAAGGCGAAGGTGGGGATGAGACGGAAGTGCTGAAATCCAGCCTAGTCGTTCGTCGTTTTCTTCTGCAATTCGCAATTCTTCCAAGGTAACAGCGTTGGGAGCGATAAATTCTGCGACATTGGCAGGTTCGCCTTTTATGAAGCTGCTTAATAGGTGTGTGGCACCTTTGCCTTGCTCATAGGCCATCTGAACACCGCGTTCGGTGAGTAGCATTTGGCTTGAGTTTGCCTGTGCATCAAGATCAACGACACAAACATTGAGTCCATAGAAATAGGATAGACCATCAGCTAACATCACTGTGGTTGTAGATTTACCAACGCCGCCTTTAAGATTTGCAATAGCTGCGATGGTCGCTGTCATGTCGTAAAAACTTCCTCAGTTTATCACTTTTAGGTGGGCTATCAGAATTGGAAAACTTATTAGCCGGACAAGGTGATTATGACCAATATACTGCTTTGTTTCCAGTCCAAAGCTCAAATTTCATGTGTTTTTATTTACTTCAAATAGATAAGAGACACGTAGACATTTGCTAGTTTGATTTTTCTATAAGCAATTGGTGTTTAAATTGCTTTCCATGACAGAGTACGGCCTGACACTGTATATGCAGTCGTTCAACGGAGATTGATATATTTTGACCTATTCACAAGATCTAGCTCAACAAATTGTTGCAGTTATTCCGACTTTGAATGAAGAAAATTATATTGAAGAGTGTCTAAAGTCTCTAATGATTGGTGATACTTTGTTGCGCGAAGTGCAATTCATTGTGGTAGATGGGGGGAGTACTGACAACACGGTTCAGATTGTAGAAACGCTTATGCAAGAGTTTCCAAATCTCTCATATCTACACAATGAGAAAAAACTACAATCAGCTGCATTGAACTTAGCAGCAGAAAATGCGGCGGTTTCATGCACCATTATGGTGCGTTGTGATGCGCATTCTATTTATCCAGAAAATTTCGTGTTGAAAACAGCTGCTAAATTAAAGGAAATTGGTGCGGCATCTGTCGTTGTACCTATGGATGCTGTTGGAACAACAGGATTTCAAGAAGCGAATGCGTGGGTGGTTGATAAGCCTTTTGGTAGTGGAGGTTCGGCGCATCGTGGCGGCACCGGTTCGGGTTATGTGGATCACGGACATCATGCAGCATTTGATTTGGCCATATTCAAAGAAATTGGGGGGTATGATGAAAACTTCTCTCACAATGAGGATGCTGAATATGATTATCGTGTCACGCAAGCGGGATACAAAATTTATATGGATGCGGAATCTCGTATAAAATATATGCCTCGACCCACTTTTAGAGGTGTATGGAAGCAGTATTTCAAATATGGTCGTGGGCGCGCGATGAACATGAAAAAGCATGGATCAGCACCTAAACTTCGCCAGGCTATCCCGATAATTAATTTAGCTTTGATGTTTGGTAGCGCGGCCTTGTTCGTTCTGCTTGCGCTTACAGGCTTATTAAAAGCCATGCCGTTTCTGGCTGTATTTACACTTGCTCCGCTTGCGTATCTTGGTGCGCTTTTTATCGTTGGGTGTATGGGGATCAAGAGTTTGAAGAAAGTTTCGGGCTTTAATGCCGCTTTTGCTCTGGGAGCAATGCACAATAGCTGGGCGTTAGGTTTTATTAAGGGCTATTTTTTCGTGCCAACCTCCAAATAGAAAGGCATGGCAGACTTTTTTGGAAACATATTGGTTTTGCCTACCTCTAGACGCACAAAAGCCAGTAAATGGGAATTTACTGGCTTTTGTTTTTTAATTTGAAAGAATTGTTGTCAGTTTGATATAGAAGCCTGCTTTATGTTTTCTTTTCTGGCGGCAAGATCACTGGCTGACATGTCTAGCAATTCAGGAGAATCTGAGCATTTAGACGATTCATTATCGTCTAAGGTGGTGTACGAAATACAGCGAACGACAGCACTTACACCATCATCAAATTTGGGTTTTCCGTGCCATTCATAGATATTGCCTGTCCAAATCTGGGCGATCAAGCGTTGAGGTGCATCAGGGATATCAAAATCTTTATCTGTTGCTTCAAACACTTTTTCATTGTCGATGAACCATGTGATGCGAGAAGGTGTCCATTCAAAAGCATAGAGATGAAATTCTTCGCTAGCATCATATCCTAGTTTTATTGTTTCGCCGCCCATAGGCTTTCCATCGCGGTAAATATTGAATTGAACTTCATCAGAGTTTTTTCCCAAAAATTCAAAATCAATCTCATCATGAGGGTCTTTGAAATAAGAACCAGTATGCGTGAAAAATCCGGTTATTACCCCTGACCCTTTGGCTGACATCATCACAGCTTCATAACGACCGTATTGTGACCAACCAGTTTTCTGATATTCAGCACCAGTGTATTTTTTCTTGCCTCTCGATTGGTGAGTCAAACTTAATGCGACATCACCCGAGTCCATAAATAATACATTATCTGCGGACCAAGCATTTTGAAAAAATTCATCCTGAACGATAAAATCCGAAATATACCAATGTCTATAATTGTGACCATTCTCAAATGTGGACACAAATGAGTCTAACAGTTTCCGATTATTTGGATTGGAATAATGCTCTTGCTCCGAATATGAATCCGCATTGGCTTTTATGATGTGGGAGCCCATAGCAATGGAGACCCCTGCAGCTGCCAAAATGGCTGTTCGGATTAAAGAAGGATATCCTGATAGTGCGAGTCGAGAAAAATATCCCATTCTTAGTCCCCTGAGAAATATGTGAGCAGAGTTAAACGTAGACACAATTAGATGCAATTCTCAGACCTAATGTACAGTTGAATTCAAAGTTTTCCAAGTTTCCGACTGAGATTAGTGGTCAAATACCGTTGGTCTGGTTTTTGCTTTGAGAAATCATGATAAAAGTAGAGTGTTTAAATGAATGTTGTCATTTGAGAGTATTCGTTTCTTAAGGTCTGTTGTGGTATGGGCTTTAGACGTTATATCTACCAGTTTGCCGCGTTCTGGATGGAAATCCAAAAAGTCGATAGAGGATTTAAGTCGTGATATTGAGCCCATTGGCAAACGAAAAAAATTCCGAACAGGGACCTCTAGACTACAAAATGATGCCTGTACGCGTGCCTTTTGAGGGCGCTGGATGGGAGATCGCGCTTGCTGCTGTCTGGTTTTTTGCAACATCTATTGATTTGCCGGGTATGGGAGCGCTTCGATATCTCTGTCTTCTTGGCATGATAGTGAGCATTGGACTTAATCGAGAGTTTCTAACTCCCTATCTCAGGCATTTGTGGTTCTTCTTTTTGTTTCCTGCTTGGGTGCTGTTTTCCGTTTTGTGGTCACCTAATAGTGGAACGGCAATGAAGTTCGGCATTATGCATGTGTTGGATGTGACACTCCTTATATACATTGCTATGCGTCTATCGCCGCTACAAATAATTAGAGCAATTTACTACGCGTATATACCCGTCGCTTTGATTGTGATCGCATTTCTCCCAAATTTAGGGTCGCATAGTATGCCGGTTGGTTTTGCTGAAAAAAACTTCCTTGCGACGCGTATGTTGTTCATGTTTCTTGCGTCTTTATTTATGATATATGAAGCAAGAACATACGTGTGGGAAAAAGTGTCAGCCGCTATGTTTCTCCCATTATGTTTGGTAAGTATTTTCCTCGTTGAATCTGTGACATCTATCGTATTGGCAGTTTTAGCGTTCATGGTTATGACGTTTGTGGGAACAATATGGAAGACGTTGACGCGCGTTCAGGCGGGAACAACCTTGTTGATGTTGGCTGTCGTTTTGTTGTTCACAACAGCTTTGATTATTGCCTTATCCGTTTTTATTGATGGTCCTATCAATGCATTCTTAGACATGATGGGTAAAGACACGACTTTGACCGGTCGAACCGAATTGTGGGAGTTCGCGTCTAAAGACCTTATCCCTAAAAATCCCGTTATGGGATTGGGTGCTGAAGGTTTCTGGCAAATTGGTCGTGGAGATGCCGAGAATTGGTTGGAGTATTTTTATAAAGAAGAGGGAACGCGTTTCTCTTTCCACAATTCATACATCGAGATTATAGTTCACCTTGGATATGTTGGGCTGGTCTTATTTTTAATGCCACTGACTTTCTGTGTTTGGCGGGCTTTTAGTAATTTTTTCCGCTATCAGGATATTTCCTCGGCTTTCTTTGCAATTGTTGTTGTTCTCGCTATTGCGCGCTCTTTGACAGAATCTGAGCTGTATAATGTTTTCGATATAAGTAAGGCGACTATTTTTATAGCAGGCTTGAGTATGATGGCCTCAAAAACTGTTTTAGTGCCAATTTCTACGTCTAGCCCGTACGCAAAAAATTGAATTCATTTTTACTCGGTGAGACTTTAAGGCATGACCCATCCAATTGATGTGAGCGTAATAATAGCTGCCTGGAATGCACAAGATTATATTCAGGATGCAATTGAATCAGCGTTGTCTCAACAGAATGTTTCGTTAGAGGTTATTGTTGTAGATGATGCGTCTCCTGATGAAACATATGCAACAGTTCAACAGCTTGCATTAAGCGATAAGCGTATTCGTGTGTTTAAATTAGATATGAATGGTGGTCCGTCTAAAGCGCGAAATAAAGCAATTGAAATGGCCAAAGGGCGTTTCATTGCTGTTCTCGATTCTGATGATGCTTTCTTGCCAGATAGATTGGATAAACTTGTACAGGTTGGCGACCAAGAAAATGCAGACATAATTGTTGATAACATGATGCGTGTTAATGCGGCAGGGCAGAAGATCGATACAGGGAATTTTTTGGAGAATGCGGAATATCAACAACGTCACATCATAGGGCTTGAGCAATATGTTAGTTCGAACATCATGATGTCAGGTGCGGCGGCTCTTGGATATTTGAAACCTTTGTTTCGAGCAACAAGCTTAGAAAAACTAGATGTATCTTATGATGAAACGCTTCGTAATTCTGAAGACTATTACCTCGTTACCGATCTTTTGGTAGGGGGAGCAAAAATGGTTTACGATCCGTTTGTTGGCTATGCCTATCAAGTTGAGGAAGGTTCGATTTCTCATCGCTTAACAAGTGAATTAACAGCGAAGTTAGTGGATGCTGCACAGCGGTTTGATGTCAGGCACGCTGGAAAACTCTCCAAAGCAGAAGAAAAAGCAGTAAAACGCTATCGTTTGAGGTTGGAGCACACCCACGTTTTTCAACAGATAGTTGAATGTTTGAAAATGAAACACTTTATTGGGGTGCTGCGTGTACTTCTTCCACGTATAGATGCTTTTCCGTTTGTTTTGGGGCAGTTTTCGCAAATCTTAAAAGAAAAAGTTCTGATCACGAAATAATTTTATTTGTACAAGTGCAGAATGGTTAATACATATCACTAAAATTAGATTTTGAGGAAGCTAGCCTAGCATAGATTGAATTCAAACTTAAAAATGCATTAGGAAAGTTTCATCTTTGCTTGAATTTACCAAATACGTTAAAGGTTTATTTTGAAACATCAATCGGACCTGAATCCAATTAGAGCAATTGCACATTGCAATTGAACTGAATTTAACATGTCTGTGGTGTATCACGGTTTCAGAGGGTGTTTTTGGCGGGTAGGTGACGTCAATCTCATCATTGCGGTAGGGATTTATAGCATAAACTGTCGCTAAATTCGAATAATTGTCACCTGTGGTGAATATTGGCCTCGATATTGCTCAATTTAGGGTGAAATCTAGGTTGTGCGTGTGTTTGCGCGGAAATTTAAAGGGGATGCTCGTGTCCAAGATGATCAAAGTAATTGGCGTTGGTGCGCTAACGACACTAATCGGTACTCAAGTAGCGGTTGCTCAGGACGACATGTTTCGTCGTGACCGGATCCAAGGAGCGGGTGAGCGTTATCTACCTGAATTTGAGCCGCGTGAAGTTCGTTTAGGAAGCTTTAAGCTTACTCCAGAACTTGGGCTTGGGCTTCAGTCTAATTCCAACGTTTATGCTGTTGGAAGCAATGACACTACATTGGTAAATGGAGTAGAAGAGCAGATTTCTGAAACTTCAGATATTATAGTATCTATTACGCCAGCCCTTAATTTAACTTCAGACTGGGGACGTCACGAAATTGGTTTAACAACCAGCGCTGCGCACAAAGAATATACGGACAATGGTGATGAAAGCCACACTAACCTAAACGGTTTTTTGCGTGGCCGAATTGACGTTTCTAGAGAGTTCAACTTCACTGCAAATGTGGGCGCACAAGAGCTTACAGAGCGACGTGGTATTTTTGCGATAAGCCAAGAGCTTCAGAGTGACCCAGCTGAGTACAGCGTCGTTACTGGTGGAATAGCAGGAAACTGGCAACGTGACTCGCTTCGTTTCAGCTTAGGTGCTAATGTACGTGATCTCTCATATGATGATATTCGTTTTTCAGACGATGCATTAAATGACGGTATACAGAATGATCGCTCATATCGTGATTATACGCTGACAGCTTATAATGCTCGTGCAGAATATGCACTAAGTCCCGACATTTCGTTCTTTTTAAGCACAGCTGTTTCAGACCGTGAGTATGATACAGTTCCAACTGTCGGTGTTAAGCGTGATGCATCAGGCTTTAATGCTCAAATTGGTACAAGCTTCCAATCTAGTTTGTTGCGTGGTGAAGTTGCGGTTGGATTCCTTCGTGAAGAGCGAGATGCTGCAGAATTTAATGATATTGAAGGATTGGCGATCGACACAGATGTTCAATGGCTTCCAACACCTTTAACAACAGTTTCTTTGGGCGTGAACAGATATACAGCTGACACGGGCCAGATTGATCTTCCGTCCGCTTTGGTTTCTCAGGGTGAACTAGGTGTTGTTCACGAGTTGAAAAGAAATCTTTTGCTGAATGCAAACGCTCGTTATGGTGTAGAAGAGCTAGATGGTTCAGCCACCACGCTTGGATATGATCAAGATTTCTACAATATTGGTGCTGGTGCGGTTTATAAAATGAACCCGAACGTACACCTAGATTTCAATCTTCAATTTGATAGCCGTGAATCAAGTGTAGAGAATCGTGGACGTACATACGACCAAACAATAGTGGGCGTTGGTTTGAAGCTCTTCCCATAAGGGAAGGGCTCCGGCCGACACTTTTTAGTATATTATAAGCTTATATAGCGCTGAAGGACCGTAGTTTTGACCAAGGCATATCCTTATCCAATTGAATCGAATGTAATGAGTTCGTTTCCGGGCAACCAGAATGGCCCTAGTCAGGTGATTAGTCTTTCCCAAATCGTTCGCACGATAAGACGTAATTTTACACTTCTGATGTTTGTGGTTGTTACGATCTTTAGCATTGTTGCTTTGCTAACGCTCCAGATGACGCCCATTTATCAATCTTCTGCAAAGGTGATTGTAGATCAGCGGGAAAACGCTGTTCTTGATGTGGGTGTCTTATCTGGCTTGCCGGCAGACCCAGGCGTATTTGAAACAGAACTAGAAATTATAACCAGTCCAGTTTTGCTACAACGTGTTGTTCGTAAACTAGAGCTTCAGAAATTCGCTGAATTTAATCCAAGCCTATATGTGCCGACACAGATGGAAGTCTTTCAAGCTCAGGTGAAGAATGTCATTTCTTCATTGATCCCAAGTGGAGAAGAAGAAACGCCTGTGGAAGAGCGCATCCTGACAGAAGAAGAAAAAGCTGAACGCGTTATTGTTACGGCTGCTAAAATTCTTGCAGGAAAAGTTAAGGCAGAGCGGGATGGCCGTAAGTTCGTATTCTACGTCACTGCCAGTAGTATTGATGCGGGTCGTTCGGCTGCAATTGCGAATGCGGTAGCTGATCAATATTTGGTTGACCAACTTGATACTCGCTTTGAAGAGACGCGTCGTACCAATGATTGGTTGGATCAACAATTGACTGACCTTAGAGCGGAGTTGAGCTCAGCCGAAAGCGCTGTGGAAGCATATCGGTCTCAAATGGGATTGTTGAGCGCGAGTGGTAAGACACTAACAGAGCAGCAAATTTCAGATATTCAGGCTCAAATGATCGCTCAGGAAGCGGAATATTCAGAGCGTCGTGCGCGTTTGGCTGCTGTTCGTAATTCATTGAACACTGGTGCGGGTGCTGAAGCTATGGCGGAAGCATTGCAATCTGATGTGATCCGTAATTTGCGGACGCAGCAGGCTCAGATCACACGGGAACGTGCTGATTTGGAAACAAAATATGGACCACGTCACCCTGATGTTATTTCGATTGTGGGAGAAGAACGCGATTTAAGAGCGCAAATCGATGCAGAGGTGCGCCGTATTGTGTCAAGTCTTGAGAGTGAAGTTTCAATTTCAAGGCGCCGCCTCGATAGTCTCCGTGATAGTTTAGGAAACCTTCGCGGTGAATTGTCTCAGAACAACCGTGCAACGATTAAACTTCGAGAGCTAGAACGTAATGCTGAAGCGTCTCGTACATTGTATGAAGAAATTCTGACTCAGTTCAAAACAACAAATCAACAAGAATCTATTCAAGATGTTGATGCGCGTGTGCTTGCATATGCCGATGTACCTCAAGCTGCGGCTTTGCCACGTAAGTCAGTGAATTTTGCTCTGGGTCTATTCCTTGGGCTAGCTGCTGCTGGTGGTATCGTCCTTGTGATGGAGTTATTGGACAATCGCGTGTCTTCAGGTGAAGAAATTGAAGAACGCAATGGTGTCCCATTCCTTGGGAATGTTCCGTTGCTTCCGTCTGGTATTGGTTCAAAGGTTCAACCTGCAAAGTATCTGATTGAGCATCCAATGTCCGCTTTTGCGGAATCTATGCGAAACCTCAGGGCTTCCGTTAAATTTGCAAACATTGATAACCCAGCCAAGCTTGTGACTGTTACATCGTCATTCCCAGCTGAAGGTAAAACAAGTTTGACGCTATCTCTATCGCGTATGTCAGCGATGACTGGGTCTCGTACGCTTGTGATTGATGGAGACTTTAGACGTCACCAATTGACTGAAACATCAGGTTTGAAACCGAAATTTGGGTTAGTCGAATATCTTCTGGGTGAAGTTGAATTAAAAGATGTTATTCAGAAAGACACTGAAACAGATCTAGATATTCTACCATTGACTTCGACTCGTAAGACATCTCGTGATGTGTTTGGATCTAAGACATTTGATACAATGATTGAGCGTTTGAAAGTGGATTACGATTTGATCATCGTTGATACTGCGCCGATCTTGTTGATGGCTGAAACACGTGTGATTGCAGCTAAATCCGACCAAGTGTTGGTGGCCGCTAGATGGCGTCGTACAAGTCGTGCTGCTCTTGCCCAAACATTGGGTGTACTTCGTGAGTTTAAAGCGAATGTGGCCGGTGTTGCACTTACATTTGTGGACTTGAAACGTCTATCAAAACACTCAGGTGCTGCATTGAGCAATTATAAAGCTTACTCTAAGTACTACATTAACAACTAGAATTGTTATTTAGATAGAAACGCCCCTCTATGTGATAAGCATGGAGGGGCGTTTTTTTGTATTATCAGTGCGCGCAGGATTTTGTCGAATTGAGCGCGCGCGAAGTCATGCTTCGAAAGAGCTGATATTTTTTATAAAAACTATTGTGGAAACAATGGTAGCGAACAAGTTCGCTGCTTTGTGTACCATTGTGGTTTCAATCTTCAGAATGGTGCCGGCTGCAAGAGTCGAACTCGCGACCTGATGATTACAAATCAACTGCTCTACCAACTGAGCTAAGCCGGCACACCCTGAAGAGGTGATGTAACTAATCTTTTGCGAAGCAGTATGCAAGCCTTTTTTTGAAGTTTTTTCAAAAAAAATCACCGCGCAAAAACTCTAAGTATTTCAGCTATTCAAACAAGGACAGAATGACAGCGCTTACAATGAAACCAATGCATATATGTGCTGTGTCAATCCAGAACAGTATGAGAGATTTTCCAGCATATATATGATCATAGGAAATGGATGTGATAGAGAACCCAATAGCGAGCAGTAACGCAAAGCCAGCATAAGAGGCGATGGTCGCAGCACCAGCTGTAAGAAACCTCAACACAACTGCTAGAACGATAGTGGTGACGAGAGTATTTAGAAAACCTAGACCCATTGATAAAGTTGGGTTGGCATCAGGAAAAGCTTTATACCATGCGGCTTCGAGACGTTCGGGTGTCATTTGACGAATCGAATCGAGTTCTGCGACGCCAGTTGAAGCAAGTGTGTGTGCTGTCCAAACATCTTTAAAGAAAAGCCCGTAAAACAAAAATCCAATCATATAGAAAGCTATGGTCGCCAATACGACACCAATTACGTTTATTCCACCAATTCTCAGCATCTTTTGCCCCTCCTTTGAAACCTGCTCTTTTCATTTGCCTAAAGAGCGCGTTAAACATCCCTCCAACGTCGCTCAAATCGGTTTGCTTTTCTGCTTAAACGCGGAACCGATTTGTTACTCTACTCTATTATGACAGAAAAGTAATATGTCACGTATCCTGATCACATCCGCGCTTCCGTACATTAATGGTGTTAAACATCTGGGAAATCTGGCTGGCTCCATGTTGCCTGCGGATGTCTATGCGCGTTTCAAGAGATTGAAGGGCGATGATGTTTTGTATGTATGTGCGACGGATGAGCATGGAACGCCCGCTGAATTAGCAGCATCGGCGGCTGGCATCAGTGTTCAAGAATATTGTGATGAACAACACGAGATCCAGCGTGCAGCAGGCGAAGGGTTTGGGCTTTCCTTTGATTGGTTTGGTCGGTCATCTCGTGAGCAGAACGCAAAGCTCACTCAACACTTCGCTGAGAAACTCGAAGCGAATGGACTTATTGAGGAACGCACTTCTAAACAGGTTTATTCCGTCGATGATGGTCGTTTTCTACCTGATCGCTATGTTGAAGGTACATGTCCTCATTGTGAGTTTGAAAAAGCACGAGGCGATCAATGCGACAATTGTGGGCGCCTATTAGACCCTGTGGACCTTATTGAGCCATATTCTGCTGTGTCTGGTTCTAAGAACATTGAGATCCGCGACACTGTCCATTTGTTTTTGTTGCAGGAAAAAATGCAGGACACGATTCGGGCATGGGTTGATGAAGCCGAAACTTGGCCTCAACTTGCGCGGTCCATCGCTTATAAATGGCTAGATGAAGGCTTGCAGGATCGTGCGATCACGCGTGACCTAAAGTGGGGTGTGCCTGTATTGAAAGATGGCAAGCCACGTCCTGGGTTTGAAGATAAAGTCTTTTATGTTTGGTTTGATGCGCCTGTTGAATACATAGCGGCAACGCAAGAATGGGCGGAAGTTGGAGACAATCGCGATTGGGAAAGTTGGTGGCGTACAGATAAAGGTGCAGACGATGTCTCCTATGTGCAATTTATGGGAAAAGATAATGTGGCATTTCACACTGTCTCGTTTCCAGTCACTATTTTTGGGTCTCAAGAGCCTTGGAAAACCGTAGATAAATTGAAAGCATTCAATTGGGTGACTTGGTATGGTGGTAAATTCTCAACCAGTCAGAAACGCGGTGTTTTCATGGACCAAGCACTGGATATATTGCCGTCTGATTATTGGAGATGGTATTTAATCGCGAATGCGCCAGAAGGGTCTGATGCGCCGTTCACATGGGAAGGGTTTCAATCAGCGATCAACTCTGACCTTGCTAATGTTTTGGGTAATTTCGTTAATCGGATTACCAAATATACCGTGTCTAAATTTGACGGTGTTTTACCAGATGGCGGCGTAGCTGGCGAAGATGAAGCATGGCTTGAAGGCGAGCTCAAAACACGTTTGCCAATATTGATGTCTCATTATGAGAATATGGAGTTTAGAAAAGCCGCTGCAGAAACCCGTGCTATTTGGGCGGTGGGGAATGAATATCTGACGAAGGCTGAGCCTTGGGTCAAGTTTAAAACCGATAAAGATGCTGCTGCTGTTGGTGTTCGCTATGGTCTTAATTTGGTTGCTCTTTTTGGAATTTTGGCACTTCCAATTATTCCCGAAACGGGAAAGAAAATTCTTGATGCTATTGGGATCCCTGAAGAACATCGTAGTTTTAAATTTGACGATGTCGCCGCAGTCTTAACAGCATTGCCAATTGGAATGCCAGTGAAAGCGCCTGAAGTGTTGTTCTCAAAAATTGAGGATGCGCATGTCGAGGAGTGGACAGAAAAATTTGGCGGCGGAAAGTAATTCAGCTACTAAGTTATTAAAATTAATCGGATTTTTTTGAGCCGTATTCTTCGTAGGTGCGGCCAAAAGCAAAAGACAACATGCCTGCACCGCGATATGCGGTGTAGAGTTTTTCCATTGTTGTTTTGTTCAGTTTGCCGAAATTTGCAATCCAAAAAAGTAGCGCTGCGGTACTGCCAACGGCAAGCCTAACAAGGCCGCCTAATACAGCTTTTAGCTTCACTACGGGGCCGATTGAATGACGGTTTATAATGATTAAATCCGTCATACCGGTGCGATACCAACGCTTTAATATCCAGTTTGGTTGAGCGCGATTGCTGGGAATGTCTTCGTCCACAATAGCGGCGGCTGCACTTGCAAATGTGTAGCCTGCATCCTGCATTTCATAGAAAAAAAGCGTGTCTTCTCCGCCTGTTAGGGACATTTTAGGATCGAACCTAATATCGCTATTTTGCACGGCTTGAAGGTCAATCAAGACATTGCAAGTACCGCCTGGCTTGTCTGGTATGCCGTCTGTTTCGATGATATGGGCGTGTGGACGCCATGCGGCGATCCAGTCTGGTGCATCCTCATTATATTGAGAATTTACTTGTCCGAAAACGGCACCGGCTTTTGTTTCGTTCTGCCTGATGAGTAACGCTTCAAGCCAATTGGTGTGGGCTGTTTCGTCATCATCAATAAAGGCAAGAAAATCAAATTCATGAGATAAAGCAAACTCGAGCGCCGTGTTTCTGACATGACTAACACCGCGTCTGTTTTCTGTAAGGTAAGTGATAGGGTAGTGACTATTTTTCGCAAACATTTCAACAAGTTCGCGTGCACTTTCGTCTGCATCATTGTCGACTATAGCAATCTCAACACGTGGCATTTCAAGCTTGTTCCAGCTTAATTTTTCTAAGCTTTCTAAAAGTTCTTGAAGCTGTTTGGGGCGTTTGAACGTGGCAACTCCGATAAGGGTTGCGTTGTTTTGTGCTTCAACTTGCGAGTTTATCGTCATAGAATCCCATAGTGCTGCTAAGCTAATGTCGAGTTATTGCTGATTTTCTGCTTTTCTGCTGCAAATATTATGCAATTCTATTTAACGAAAAGTTCGGGCTGGTGTGGCTGATGTTTTGTTGACTTTTCAGTTCGAAATATTCTTGTTTTGTCGATTGGCTTCATAAAGGGCAATGGAGGCCGCGCTGGACACATTTAAGCTTTCCATTTGTGGAGAGATCGAAATTTTAGCAAGTTGACTACAACCCTTGGCAATAAGGGGACGAATTCCCGAACCTTCAGCTCCCATTACAATGGCTAGCGGTGCGGGGGTGTCAAATGCCTGCGCAATATCAATTTCAGTATTGCCATCCATTCCAACAACCCACCATCCAGCATCACTTAGTGCTGTGACGGCACGGGAGATGTTTACGACGGCGACTTCTGGAATGATGTCGATTGCGCCAACGGCCGCTTTGGCAAGTGCGCCGCTTAGGTGTGGAGAGTTTCGTGTCTGCATGATCACGGCTTTTGCGCCAAAAGCAGCGCAGGATCTAAATACGGCACCGACATTCTGAGGATCGGTGACCTGATCTAGAATGACAATTGGGCCTTCGCCATTTGCAAGCACATCTTCAAAGTCCACACCGTCCAATTCACGCGCATGAAGAACGACACCTTGGTGAACCGAATCGGGTGGAACTAATTTATCTATGTCTTTTGGGTCCGCTAGTTGAGCGTAGTGGGGAAGGTGCTCCGCATCGAGTCCTAGTTTCTGTGCGCCATTGCGGGTAAAAAACGCCCGAATTTTCTTTCTGGAGTTGTTTTTAAGAGCTGAAGCGACCGCGTGAACGCCCCAAATCCACACTTCACCCTCTGGAAGTTGTTGATAAGTTGGTTTTTTTTGATTTTTGTAATTTTTTTTGGTGTTGTCCGCAAACGACTGCTTGCGCGGTTTGTTCTTCATGTCTATAAAGCGCCCTTCGTGAGGTTATTGATTGCAGGCTTAGAAGTGTTTTTGAGCTGTCGTCAAGCATAGATCTTACTAACACTTATAGAGTGTTACACCCTTGGAGGGGTGGGAGAGTGGTTAAATCCAGCGGATTGTAAATCCGCCCGCATAGCGTACACTGGTTCGAATCCAGTCCCCTCCACCATTTACTGCTTTTAACCAAAGCAATTTTTTAGGATCGTGATTGATGATTTAGGTTTTTGTTGAGTGCTCCTTATTTGCACATAATTATTAAGCCTATTTCTAATGTATCCATACGATCTGATTCAATACTGTCATTACTGTGTGTTAAATTGAGTCGTATGCGTTCAAGTGCTCTTGGCTTGGCCAAGAGGTTGTTTGAGATGATCTATGACAAAATTAAGCGGAAAAAAATGTTTGGTAACTGGGGCAGCAATGGGAATTGGCGAAGGAATTTGCCGTTTATTCTCGGAGCAGGGCGCACATGTTATTGTGACCGACATCAATGAAGATAAAGGCAAGCAGCTCGCGAATGAAATTGGCGGCGAGTTCTTTTATCTGGATGTTTCATCAGAAAAAACTTGGGATGCTGTCGAGGAAAAGTTTCCTCAGATAGATGTGGTGGTTAATAATGCTGGAATTACCGGTTTTGAAGAGCAAGTCTCACCTCATGATCCGGAAAATGTTTCATTTGAAGACTGGCGTTGGGTCCATCAGGTAAATCTTGATGGCACATTCTTGGGATGTCGTTACGCAATACGCGCGATGAAAGAGCGTGGCGAAGGCTCTATCATCAATATGTCTTCCCGATCTGGGATTGTGGGCATCCCCGGAGCCGCAGCTTATGCTTCGTCTAAGGCAGCGATTCGCAACCATACTAAGAGTGTTGCGCTATATTGCGCCCAAAAAGGCTGGAACATTCGGTGTAATTCTGTGCACCCCGCAGCGATAATGACACCAATATGGGACGCTATGCTGGGCGATGGTGCAGATAGAGATGCAAATGAAGCCGCTATGGTGGCGTCAACACCTTTAAAAAGGTTTGGAACTGTTGAAGAAGTTGCAGCGTTAACACTTTTACTTGCAAGTGATGATGTTAAGTATATGACAGGCTCAGAACTTAACGTTGATGGTGGATTGTTAGCGGGATCTGCAGCGGCACCTGGTAGTGAGAATGAATAGTATTCGCTGTTCGTGCTCATGTATTCATTACGTATGTGTGTTTCTATTATTTGGTTGATGAAAATATTTATTAGAGCGGGTGCTTGAGAGTATTGTATCTGTATTTAATAAGCAGTATTTAAATGGTTGCTTTATCACGCAACACATGTCCAAATTAAGTCAATAATGCCTAATAAGAATGCACTGCTAAATAAATTCTCTTCTTTGGAGAAAAACTACATTAACGCATTGCAATTCTTTTCTGTTGCTCTATTTGTAAAAATAAGTCTGACAAATGGGATGGGAGACTTAAAAGAGTTAAATTTTCCTCCCAAATTTAGACGATTGAATTAACTTTTAGAGTAGAGTCGGTGGGTGTTTTTTCAGTTTTTGACAATTCAAATTTGAGTCTGTTGTGGAACTGGCGCGGTTCTTGCGAGGACCCCTGTGTAGAGCACGCGAATGGGATGAATGGCTGTGAAACACAATACAATTATTGAAGGTGGCTTCGTTAGTGGATTAAGCGGAGTTGATCAAAATCAAAGTAACTGGTCGAAGGCGCGCCTTAGTGGCGCAAAGCGCTTCTTAGATGTTGCACTCGCATTGGGAGTAGTTGTTTTTCTATTCCCACTTTATGTACTGATTGCAGTGCTAATAAAGATGAATGATGGCGGTCCTGCACTGTTTAAACAGCGCCGTATTGGTGTCGATGGCAAAGAATTCTACTGTTATAAATTTAGAACAATGGTTTTAAATGCAGAAGAACAATTGAAATCAGTCTTGGAAAACGACCCTAAAGCAGCTGCTGAATGGCGTCAGTTTAAGAAGCTGAAAAAAGACCCACGTATTACCAATATTGGACACTTCTTGCGTAAATCCAGCTTGGATGAATTGCCGCAACTTCTGAACATCATCAAAGGTGAGATGTCGGTTATTGGGCCTCGTACGATTACTCGTGCAGAAACGCCTGATTATGGTGGCATGTCAGACTTTGCTGTCTATTGTAGTGTGCGTCCAGGTGTTCTTGGCTTGTGGCAGTTGAGTGGACGTAGCGATACTGGTTTTGAAAAACGCGTCGAGCTTGATGTTAAATATGTCCGTGAATGGTCGCTTTGGAACGATATCAAAATTCTCTTTATATCAATCCCAGCAGTATTGTTAGGTAAGGGTGCTTACTAGAAAGCATCTTCATATATCTTCATCCGATATATCCCGATAAATAAAAAAGCCTCCTGAATTAAGTTTCAGGAGGCTTTTTTGATTTTGGATTATTGGGTAAATATTTGAGCTGTAAAATTTGAATTACTACTTATCCAAATATTGCTTTTAGAGACCATCCAACGGAAAGCCAAAAGCTTCCACATGTGACCAAGATAAATAATAGAGTCTGCCAAGCAGCCCATTTTGTTTCGTTAGGTTCTGCGTCAGAGTAAGACGAAAAGTTTGAGCCGTGTCTATATGCATCTAGCTCTATGACACGTGCGTCCTGACTTGTCGCTGAAATGTAGCTATCCATAAGAGACCACCTGACAAAAATACTTTGTTGATGAAACTCTAATTCCATCATCGACAAGATAATCTTAATAGCTAGCCAGAAAATTTATGTATTATGGGTGGTTTGGGCGGTTTTTTTCAAGAAAAACGCGTATTTTGCTAATCTGCCTTTGATGAGGGCGTCGTTTTACTTTGCGACTTTGTTCGTTTGGGCAGTATAGACCGTCGGTGATTTAGAGCTATCAGGTTTCATGGTTCTATCTAGAATTGACGTTACTAGATTGGATAGCAAGAGCGCGATGTTTTTAGGAGACGTCAAGAAACAAGATAAGAAACCTAGAAGGTTTTTTGCTTTTTTGTCATGTATCATTTTGGCCCAGCGATATCTTAGTGAGACGCTTGAGCGGGCTTGGCGCATGAGGTGTTTTGCTTCTGAAGATAGATTGGGCAGTTTCTGATGTGCGCGTGTACTTTCATAGAGAAATTGTAAATCAGTGTGCCCATGTTTTCCGCTCAATGAATCCGTGCGACGTATGGCAACATATCCCAAAGCTGGTGTGAGGCCAGCTTTGGCACCGTTTGCGAGTAGGCGTACATATAGATCATAGTCTTCGCCCAAACGCATTCTCTCATCATAGAAAGTTTTGATATCTCTGAGGGCTTGCATACGAATGATAGGCTTTAAGAAGCCAAGTTCGCGTCTGGTTTTGTCTTTTTGGGGAATGTTGCCAGAGATGAAACTTTCAAGTGTAAGCGGAGAGATGCCGCTTTGTGTATCAATACCCAACATGGACGTCTTGGTATCAATGGATTCACCCTCTCGCACGAGCCATAAGTCGTCTGCGAGAATATCATATTCGTTATTGTTCAGTGTAAGCAGTTTTTCGAGGCGTGCCTCCAGCATATAATCATCTGCGTCAAGAACGGTAAACCAATTTGCAGTGACGTGTTCTAAAGCGACATTACGTGCAGCAGCGGGGCCTTGATTGATAGCTTGCGTTACAACGATTAAGCGATCTGTTCCGTCATCAGCTAACTGCGCGTTGGAAGATGTTGCGTCATTGGAGGCATCGTCGACGACAATGACTTGAGAAACAATTGTTTGCTTTAAGGCAGAGGAAACAGCTTGAGCAATTGTATTTTCAGCGTTGTATGCCGCGATGATAACAGCAATTGTATCTTGGTGAAGCGACATGAATTACACCTGCGCAACAGGGAATTTAAGAATTGTTTTTGCATCGTCTAAAGTATGAAAAACAGTATCATTCATTCCCCGAACCCTTTTTTACTGTTGTCGTTTCAATTGTTTGCTCAAATAACTTTATACTATAGCTAGTTGACGTTAGGCAATGCGAGACTATTTCAGTTAGAAAATGACATTTCCCAATAAAGAACTCTCGCCTTTATCTAATGTACCTATAAGCAAAAATTGCACCAATTGCGCAAACTAGAAGTCGTTTTATGCACTTGATTGCGGTGTTGTATTTGGGGAGGGTGTTGAAAGAGAATGGAGCGGGTACACGGAATCGAACCGAGGTACATAGCTTGGAAGGCTAGTGCATTACCATTATGCTATACCCGCTCATCAGAGAAACGAACTGTTAGCGCATTTAACTAGCGTTCGTCTAGTCGTTTTTTTGTAAAATTTGGAAGTTTATACGCTGGAATGTCATTGTGGCGAATGAAACATAAAAAACGGCACATGATCGTTGATACATGTGCCGTTGATATGGATTAGATTACCTTAGGGAATGTTAGAAGAGACGTTCACCAACGCGGAGTGTGTCACCTGGGTGAACAGGTGTTGTGGATGTCAGTTTGACTTCACGCTCTTCCTTTTGACCTGCGCCGCGTACAAAAATCACTTTTTTGTTTGCTCGGTATGTATAGCCTTCGGCAGTCGCAATCGCGTTTAGGATGGTTAGACCGTCAGAATATGGATATTCACCAGGGCGGCTAACTTCGCCAAGGATATAATATGGGCGGAAATTGATGACTTCGGCAGAGATGCGCGGGTTGTTTAAGTATCCGTTGCGAAATTGCTCTTCAAGTGCACGTTGCACCTGACGTACAGACTGGCCAGTTGCTTCTATTTCGCCAATCAAAGGCATTGAAATCATGCCTGTTCCGTCTACTTGGAATTCACCAGATAGGTCGGGCTCACCAAAAACAGTAATACGAACTGTATCACCATTGCCAAGTTTGTACCCCAATGAATCTGTCGGTTTCGCTCTGCTGAATGACGATGTTTGTGATTCAGAAGCGGGTGTGGCTGTCGGTGTTGGCGTAGGTGTCGGAGTTGACATCGTGACCGGTGGTTGGATGCTAGCGCTGCCAGCATCGACATCCCTTGTGGTTGCTGCTGTCGAGCATGCAGTTACAGCCAAAAGGGCTCCTGCTGCAAACGCGAGTTTAAGGCTAGTTATAACATTCATTTTTTTGCTTCCCGACTTTTAAAACTTTTAAAGTTCCCAATCTATTCGCCATATAAGCGAATAATCTTTAAAAAACACTCTTAAAAATACCATCAACCGTCACCAAACGGTACAAGCAAAGCGGTATGAAGGCTTTTTAAAGCGTGTTTTAGCGTTTCTGAATAACAATGTATCAAGAAACGGGCCATTCTGTGCTGAGGTGTGTTTTTTTATGCGACATGATGCGTAGGTAGAAGCAATCGCAGAAAAAATGAAAATTAGCGTTGAACCACTCTAGCTTTTGCTTGTGTTTTTATTTCTGATAGCGTATCAGCACCTTTCCAATATAGGGGTATAGCTCAGTTGGTAGAGCATCGGTCTCCAAAACCGAGGGTCG
>NZ_JBZXVU010000002.1:0-16471 GCF_058892565.1 Hirschia sp.
GGCAATATCAAAGACCTACCTCATGGTGCAACCCTTGGAACAGCAAGTCTACGTCGCAGCGCCCAAGCCCTAGCCCTTCGTCCAGACTTAAAAATCGTGATGTTTAGAGGCAATGTGCAAACTCGCCTGCGCAAACTAGAAGAAGGTCAAGCTGACGCCACACTACTCGCTGCCGCAGGGCTAAACCGTTTAGGTATGACAGACAAAGCAGCTGGTTTTATGCCCAAAGAAGAAATGTTGCCCGCATGTGGACAAGGCATTGTCTGCACCACACTAACCAATAATGCAGAAGACTGGATTGTTAAGGCATGTCAGCAAATTGATGTTCTAGAATCACGTATTGCCGCAATAGCCGAGCGCGCTTTTCTTAAAAGATTAGACGGATCTTGCCGCACGCCTATTGCCGGACATTTGAGCTTTAACGAAACTGGTGTGGATATGCGCGGAGAAGTCTTGGCTGATGATGGCAGCAAACGCTGGTTTTCACAGATAAGCCTTGATACAATTCCAGATGAAAACCAAGCTGCTTCATTAGGGTTTGAGTTAGGTGAAAAAGTCGCCAAGCTCAGGGATAATAAGGGCCAATAAAGACTATGACAAAATTGCTTACGGTTTTAGTCACCCGCGCGGAACCAGGTGCTACACAAACGACAAACCGATTGAAACAAAATGGTTTTTTGGGTGAAAAACTACCAGCAATAAAGCTCACCCAGACTTCAATTGTATTTAATCAGCAAAACTATAAAGGTGCGCTGATTTTCACCAGTCAAAACGGCGTTCAATTTGCGCCTCGCGCTCCATTTCGACATGCAAAACAGGTCTTTTGCGTCGGCGATGCAACCGCACAAGCAGCACGTCAAGCTGGTTTTAAAAATATTCACTCCGCTCGCGGTGATGCTAATGATTTAAAACAATTTATTCGTGAAAATTGGAAACCAAATGACGGCACATTACTTCATATGGGCAATTCCACCCCGCGCGGAAATATTGTTCAAGATCTGAATGATGAGGGATATGACGCAGAGTTCTTACCTGTCTACCAATCTAAAATTCATCCTGATTTTGAAGAAAAATTTCGACATCGCTTACAAATGGATTTGAAGCTTGATGTTATTCTGGTTCATTCCCCCATGGCCGCAGAGTTTATAGATCTCGCGCTTCAAGATTGGTCACAATTATCCAGCATTACACTTCCTAAAGTCGTAGCAATTTCCCCAGACGCGGGAAATCCGCTCAAAGATCTCTTCAACGAGAAGGTAATTTGCGCTGCAAAACCTAATGAAATTAGTCTGTTAGAACAGCTTAAAGTCTCTTGAATAATTGCCCAATCTGGCGCATTAATTGAATGGGATTGAGGGACAAAGCAGGAAGAAATGATAGAGATGAACGATACTTCGGATTCAAAAAACAACAATTCCGATGGCCCTGATGACAAAACTCAGCCCGAGACTGCTTCACCTGTTTCCGAAAATACACCTTCGTCTGCAAAAGACCCAATTGATGCTGAATTTGACGATGTCATCGTAGACGACAAAACCCCTTTTGAACCAAGAGAAACAGTCGAAAAATCAGGTCCCGGTTGGGGAGCGCTTCTTACGACAGGCGCTTTTTCTGCGATTATCGGGGCTGCTATTTCTATGGTGGCCACTGGATCTAGCGGCATGGATACCGCAAAATTTGCGCCCGCCGAAGTAAAAAATCAAATCGTTAAAGTTGAAACTCTGCAAAACGATCTAAATGACCGCGTCCAAAAAATTACGGGAAGCATATCAGAGCTTGAAGCCAAGCAAACCTCATCAATTGCTAGCGTCAATGCTATCTTGGATGAACGTATCGAAAGTGAAATTTCAATGCGAGAAGAGCTATCTCTTCTCACCTCTAATTTAGAATTATTTCTAAATGACGCATCTATAACCGCAGAACCCGAAACAAACGCTGATGCGGCACTTACAGAAACTCAAAACGGATCTGAAACGCCACCCAATGCTAACACAGAAACCACTGAAACTGTCGCATCAGATACATCACCTACCCAACCAAGCCGCCTAGCTGCACTACGCTCGCTTATTACGCGCATGGACGTACTCGAATCTCAATTGGCAGCTTCTGGCGGTGATGAAGACGGTATCGCGTCAACCAACCTACCAAACCAGCTCTCAAGTGAAGATATTTCAACCCTCACTCAAAGGCTAAACAAAGTTGAAGCTGCTGAAGCTAGCTTGAAAAAAGCCATGCAGGCACGATCTGACGCTATTCGCGCTTTAAATCTTGGCCTCACTCAAACTCAAAAAGCCGTCAAAAGCGTCGAAGCTGATATTGAAGAATTACGTAGTGAAAAAATCACTGCATCTGCAAAGGCACAATTAGAGCGCTCAAGCCTCGAACAATCTCAAGCGTCAATTTCAAGTGCCTCTATTGCAATGACCAAACTCGAAGCAAAATCTTCACGAGGAAAACCCTTCTTCCAAGCTTGGACCGACCTTTCACAAGCTATGCCAAATAACGACAATGTGAAACAGTTAGAAAACATTGCGCGGCGCGGCGTACCTTCAATCGAGCAATTGTCCTCTGCTTTTACAGAAATGGAAGCTAGCCTCGTCAAAAAAGCATCCGCCTCTCAGGAAAATGACGGATGGGACTGGGCACGCAATGCGCTTGGCGGTGTCGTCTCCGTGAAACGCACTGAAGGAGAAAAAATCGATAATGCCGGACGACTTCAAAACATCTCCAATGCCTTAAAAGCAAGCAAAATGGACGAAGTTGTTAAAAATGCCAAAGATATTGATGGCCCTTTAGCGTTAGAAATAGAAGACTGGCTCGAAGGCGCTCAAAGACGTTTGGCCTTTGATCAACTTTCAGACGCCATTAAAAAAGATATTCTCGAACAAGTTGGCGTTATTATGCCACCTGAAGGTCTGGAAACAGATACAATTTCTCCAGAACCAGCCCCAGAAACAGCCAATAAAACGGTTGCCAGCGAAGAAGGTCAGTAAACATTATGCGAATAGTCATATTGCTAGCCGTTGTTATCCTGACGATCGCTGCTGTTACATACGCCTTTAACGCACCAGATGACGTCTCGATTGCTTTCAATGGCGCTGAATATGGCATGTCTCGCTACACAGCTGGTATTTTGGTGATTGTCACAGGTGCCTTGGTTGCCGTTGGTTGGTATGTTCTTTCAACAATCCTTCGCATACCATTTGCATTAAACAGAAGCGCAAAGCGCGCCAGATTTGGGAAAGCACGCAATGCTCTGGCTGATGGTCTGATCGCAGCCGAAGGTGGAGATTCAATCGATGCTTTAAAAAAAGCACGCAAATCGACCAATCTCGCAAAATCAGATGCTAGTGATCGCAAACTTTCCTATCTGCTGGCAGCGCGCGCCGCAGAAGCCAATGGCGACTGGAGTGATGCTGAACATGCCTATAGCGATCTCTCCCGTGAAAAAGGGGCCGAGTTAGTTGGCCTGCGGGGCCTTGCAGCGGCCGCAATTCAACGCGGCGACCTTCGCGGCGCAGAAACTCACACACGTAAGGCTTTATCTCTCAAATCCAATGCTAGCTGGCCTTTTAGCACATTGTTTGAACTACAAACTAAAGCGGCTGATTGGGAATCGGCAAATGAAACACTGACCATTGGTGAAAAGCGCAAATCCATTGATTTAGAAGTGGCCCGCCGCCGCAGAGCCGTTCTTCACACGGCTCAAGCATCTCGCATTCGACAGGAAGCGCCAGAAAAAGCAGAAAGACTAGCCGCAGATGCGGCACGTATGGCGCCTAGTTTTCCGCCAGCCGCCTATATCGCTGCTAGTTTACAATTAGCAGCAGGCAAAGCATCCAAAGCACAAGCAAGCATAGAAGGTGCATGGCGAATTCGTCCCCACCCAGCGCTGGCATTGCTATGGCGTGATCTTAAAACAAATGAACCAACATCCGCACGTGCAAAACGCTTAAATGCGCTTGCACACATTAATCCATCGCATCGTGAAAGCCGTATTTTACTCGTTGAAGCCGCTATGATTCAAGGCCAATGGGACGAAGCTGAAGAAACGCTCAGCCATGTTCTTCGCGAAGGTGAAACCACGCGCTTGTGCACGCTTATGGAGGCAATTGTCGGCGGGCGCGGCGATGTGGAACAGGCATCAAGATGGTCACGTTTAGCTTCATCTGCAGCCAGAGAAGCCGATTGGTCTGATATTGATCCAGATGGTCGTGCATTCAATTTCATCAATGAAGATTGGGCGCGCCTCGTCTACACATTTGGAGATGCAGGTTCACTCATCCACCCAAGATATGAAACCTATGGCGGCGAATTGGAAACCATTGCTCATATAGCGTTGCCATCTCCGACAAAATCTAATCCGGTTCAACCTCCAGAAAATCTTGCGGTCATTGAACCTGCTCTTGAAGAAGAAACAGGTAAAAACAAAGAAGAGATTATCGTCGATGGTGATGAAGTCGAGCAAAATGGTCGCACACAATAACAAACGTGATTGTAAAACCCATTAAAAATGCTCTTCAAAAGTATTATTTTTCTTGAGAAACTCACATAAACCACTGAATACAGTGATAATATTTTATAATTTGAGAAATATTCACTTAACCGTTAGAGTAAAGTTATCATAAATTTCATAGAGTACTCTAAATAGAATTCTCATCTTATTGATTTATGTTCAAATTTCGCAAGTTTGTTTGCGAAGTTAGAAGAGCATTCTGATGTGGTTTGATGTAGGACCGTTAGTTGTGAAAGCACACTGCGTATCGCCGAGTGATTTGACAAGAGACGAGCTGAATGCTTGGCATAGAATCCTGTCTGAGAATCCTGCTTTAAGAAGTCCCTATCTTTCACCAAGTTGGGCAAAGCTTGTAAATCGTTCACGAGCTGACTCTAAAGTTGTTGTCTTCACAAGAGATTCAAAACCCGTCGGATTCTTACCTGCTCAACGTTTAAATGGACATGCTGCATTGCCATTGGGCGGCCCAATCTGTGATTATCAGTGTTTCATTGCTGGAAACAACACCAAATTTGACCCACGCCTCGCCTTGGATGCCCTTAATGTTCAACGCATAGATTTTACTGGTCTAACTGATGGTCATGCCTGCTGCGCACCCCACATCAAATCTGAAGATTCAGGCATGTTGGTCGATCTTTCATCTGGTTGGGAAGGCTATCAAGAAGCAAAGCGCGCATCTGGTTCCAGCGTTATCAAACGCACACGGAAAAAATTCCGCAAAATGAAATCTGAATGCAAAAATGTAACATTTGAAGCTTTCACCCATAATAGATCTGATTTTGAAACTTTGATGCAATGGAAACGCGATCAATGGAAAAGAACAAACTCCGTTGACGTCATGTCAAAGCCTTGGATTAGTCAGATCATTTCAGATTCATTTGATATTTCCGAAGAAGGTTTTGGAGGTGAGTTATTTACCTTGAAATCAGATGGTGAACTTGTCGCTGCCCTTTACGCGCTGAAGTTAGACAAAGTTCTTCATGCTTGGTTTGTCGGATATTCAAGAGATTATGAATGCTATTCACCGGGATTAATATTATTCACTGAAGCCATCCATGCTATGGCAGATGCAGGATATGAAATGCTGGATCTTGGTGGGGGCGATTATCGTTTCAAACAAAGCCTCGCCACTCAAACCCGAGTCGCTGGTCCTGGTTTTGTCGGATCTACCAATCTCGCAACACTTTCCAGATCTCTTCAATATAAATTGCGCGCTTCAGTAGAGGCAATGCCGTTGGGACCGGTCAGTGATTGGCCAGCCAAAGCCATGCGTCGTGTGGACGTCATGCGCGGTATGCACAATTCAAACGCATAAACCAGAAGCAAAATATTTCTGTTATTTCCGGCTTAAGCCAAAAATATTTATAATTTTTCGTCCTAAGGCGTGAAAAACAACAAATCTCCCCATTTGATATGTTGATGCTTACCTAAAGGCCGCATAGTGTCCCGCAAAATTTCTTGTAGGATATGAATGAAGTGACCGACGCAAAAACAATCTCATATGAAGACATATTAGCTGCAGCCAAAGAGCTGGAAGGCGAACTGGAACGCACGCCAATGCGTAAATCCCGTACATTGTCAGAGATTACCGGCGCGGAAATTTGGATTAAATTTGAAAACCTCCAATTTACGGCTGCTTTCAAAGAACGCGGCGCGCTAAACAAGCTAAAAAGCTTAACTGAGGCTGAGAAGAAAGCCGGCGTCGTCGCGATGTCTGCGGGAAATCACGCCCAAGGTGTCGCCTATCATGCTGCCCGCTTAGGTATTCCAGCAACCATCGTCATGCCCAAATCAACTCCCTTCGTGAAGGTTGAGCATACACGTAATTATGGTGCACGGGTCATCCTCCACGGAGAAATGCTAACTGAGTCTGATGCCTACGCGCGCGAATTGGAAGCAAAAGAAGGCCTCACATTCATCCACCCTTATGACGACGCCAAAGTCGTCGCTGGACAAGGCACAATAGCTTTGGAAATGTTAGAGGATCAACCAGATCTGGAATATCTTGTCGTTCCAGTCGGAGGCGGTGGTTTAATTGGTGGCATGACTGTAGCCGCTAAACACATCAACCCGGATATCCATATTGTTGGTGTTGAACCTAGCATGTACCCATCTTTGACCGCTGAAATGCGCAATGAAGAAGCCCAAGTTGGTGGCGCGACGATTGCCGAAGGTATCGCCGTTAAAAAAGTAGGTGAAATCGGTGCCGCTATCTGCCGCGAGATGATGGACGAGGTATTGCTCGTTGAAGAAGAGCATCTTGAACGTGCGATTACATTGCTTGCGACAGTTGAGAAAACTGTTGCTGAAGGTGCCGGCGCCGCTGGTTTAGCGGCCCTACTCGCCTACCCGCAAAAATTCTCCGGTCGCCGTGTCGGTCTTGTTGTATGTGGCGGAAATATTGATACACGTTTGCTCGCATCCGTTTTAACGCGCTCGCTTGTACGTGAAAAACGCTTAGCCTCTATTCGTATGGTTGGCGGTGACAATCCGGGCTTGCTTGCCGATGTGTCCCGTATCATTGGTGAAGGCGGCGCCAACATAATCGAAGTTGCTCACAATCGAATAGCACTGGATGTGCCTGCCAAAGGTGCCGAATTTGATATTTTGATCGAAACACGCGACGCGCAACACACGCAGGACATCGTAGATGCTTTGTCCAGAGCAGGTTTCCCACCACGCTCACAAGACTAGCTTGTGATAAAAGCGAGAGAATAGAATCAAATTATAGATATTCTCTCGCCAAACCTGAATCATACTTAACATATCCAAATGAAACAGGCCCTTTTGTCTATTCAGATTGTTTGCTAACACCCACATAATCTTAATCCAGCAGGAAAGACCCATTCATGCTGAAACGCTTTATACTTAGTCTGCTCGCTGTTTGCTTCGTCGCAGCTTGCTCTGACACTCAATCCTCGGAGATATCTTTGACTGATCCATTTGCAACCGCCTTACCTTGGGATGAATCCCGTTCAGACATCATCAAAACAGAAAGCGGGCTGCAATATATCGTCCTTAAATCTGGCGATAAAGACGGCATCAACCCTCTCCCAACCGACCAAGTTGTAGTTCACTATGACGGTCGTCTCGCAGAGGGTGGCAAGAAATTTGACTCATCCTATGATCGCGGTTCACCGGCTACTTTTCCAGCTGGTGGTTTAATCCCGGGCTGGGTAGAAGCGCTTCAACTTATGACGCCCGGCGATGAGTGGATGGTTTTCATTCCGTCAGACCTAGGATATGGCCAACACGGCGCAGGCAGTGACATCCCGCCAAATGCAGACCTTGTATTCCGCGTCTCTCTTGAAGACGTTATCGAAGGGCCAAAGCCAATCAAAGTAGACGAGACAATCTGGTCAAAATACGCACAATGGCCAACAGATTCAGACGAAGTTGTAAAAACTGATAGCGGCTTACAATACATCATCCTTAAATCTGGCGACGAAAACGGCATAAGCCCGACACCATCAGATCAAGTCGTTGCTCATTATGATGGACGCCTTGCCACAAACGGTCAAAAGTTTGACTCTTCATTTGATCGCGGTGAGCCTGCTGTTTTCCCAGCTGGTGGTCTTATCCCAGGTTGGGTTGAAGCACTGCAACTGATGAAACCTGGTGATGAATGGATGCTTTATGTACCAGCTGATCTCGCCTATGGCGAGGACGGTGCCGGCGGCGCTATTCCACCAAACACAGACTTGATGTTCATGCTTCACCTGAAAGACGTACGCGTCACACCAAAGTCAGATGAAGCAGCTTGGGCAAAATATTCAGATTGGCCTAGCGATGCCGAAGAAGTCATCAAGACAGAAAGCGGCTTGCAATATGTCATCCTAGAATCTGGTGATCCAGATGGTGTCAGCCCACGTCCGCAAGACATGGTAGATGTTCACTATGAAGGTCGCCTAGCATCAGATGGAAGCATGTTTGACTCTTCCTTCCAGCGCGGAGAGTCCGCTCAATTTCCAGCTGGTCGTCTTATCCCAGGTTGGGTTGAAGGCCTCCAATTGATGAAACCAGGCGATCGTTGGATGATGTATATCCCATACGAGCTAGCCTATGGTGAAGCTGGACGCCCACCGGTTATCCCAGCTAAAGCAGACCTGATGTTCGAAGTCGCTCTTGGCGGTGTTCAACGCGCTGACTAAAAGTGATATAAAACGACACAAATAAAAAAGGCGGCTTCTTTCGAAGTCGCCTTTCTTTTTGCTCTGATTATCTAGCGCATTACAAAACTCTCACCTATCGGTGCGTATTCCCGCTTTTACGGAGGGCATCGCGCACTTCTCCGCGCAGCACCAAAACATCAATGTCTTTTGGCGCTAAATACATAGCCACTTTCAGATCTTTTTCAGCTAGGTCTAATTCATTCAATCCCAGCCGTGCTTTTATGCGCATTTTCAATGCATCAAGATCATTTTGATCTAACGCCAACGCCTCGGTCGCATCTGAATCCACCCCTAACCATTGCTTGAGCATCACGCGGGCGCGGGCTCGATCTTTATATAATTCAGGATCAGAAGGGGATAAGCGAATAGCATTACTCAAAGTTAGCTCCGCCGCTTCATAGCGATGCGCAATCAGCCAAGCATTACCTGATTGGGCCAAATAAACAGCACGGTCCTGTATGGTGCCGCCATCTGTGGCATTTGCCAAATCTTCAAGCCGAATAGCACCCTCTTCCAGATGCCCCAATTCTATCAAAGCAAGGGCAACGCAATGTCTGGCACGGGCGCGATTAGTTTCAGCCATCCATGCAAGACCGTCTTCATATGCATCAGCAGGAGATGTATCCAATTTGCTAATACATGCCTCAAGCCGCTCGACTTCTCTTTCCGCATATTGTGATGATGCATCTAGCATCATAAAAACTGATACCAGACTAGACTGGACGAAGGCGATCATAGCGGCTTACTCCTGAAGCAAGATATTACGCACACTCTACGCGCTCAATCCCGAAGGTACAAATGACATGACTGTTAGAACGTTAATGTGTTTTGGATATGGCTATACCGCAAAATACCTTGCGAAAAACGTTTCGGTTTCGAAATGGAAAGTAATTGGCACAAATCGCGACCCCGAAACGAATTTTGATCCCGAAAATAAAAACGTCCGTCTACTGACATGGCCTGATCCGCAATTTCGCCCACCACAGGCAGATGCAGTCCTTATTTCGGTTCCGCCAAACAACCAAACATGCCCTGTTTTTGCTCAATTAGATCAACTGAAAAATTGTTTCGGATCAAAAACATGGATAGGATTTTTGTCTTCCACCGGTGTTTATGGAGATTTAGGTGGTGGTTGGGCATTTGAAGAAACGCCAATAAAACCGTTAAGCACCGAAGCAAAAAATCGCGCTATTGCGGAAAGACAATGGCAAGATATAGGCGCGCACATATTTCGTCTACCCGGAATTTACGGCCCCGGACGATCCACATTTGACCGCATCAGATCGGGCAAATCCCGCCGTATTATCAAACAAGGCCAGATTTTTTCTCGTGCACATGTAGAAGATATTGCTGATTTATTGGCGCGCTCAATCGCCAAGCCAAATCCCGGTAGAATATATAATGTCGCTGATGATGTTCCGTGTTCACCGCAAGAGCTTATTGAACATGGCGCAAAACTTTTAGGTGTCGACCCACCCCCAACTGTCGCATTCGAAGATGCCGGCCTGCCATTAAAAGCCCAGCGCTTTTATTCAGAATGCAAGCGCATTTCCAATGCACGCGCAAAATCCGAACTTGGCTGGCGTCCCAAATATCCAAGCTATAAAGAAGGTCTACCTGCCATACTTCAGGCTGAAACATCCAATTGATCAGCCAAGGTCAACACAGTATGTTTGATATTTTCAATATCTTGCGGGCGTGACATACGATGATCGCCATCTTTGACGAGATGAAAACTCACATCTTCAGATGTTATCTGAGTCACCAAATTCTGCGCGTATTCCCAAGGCACAGCATCATCTAAAACACCCTGAATAATACGAACTGGCATATTGTTTAGATCAATTGGCGAATCCGTAATCTGAAGCTCACGTCCCGCCTGTATCAGTGCTTTGGTGATTGGATAATCATCTTCATATTCAGATGGGCGCATCCAAAAGCCCTTTGTTTCAATTTCTTCTCTGATCTCTTGAGAAAACCCAGCCCACATAAGTTTTTCGGTAAAATCTGGCGCTGGTGCAATCAAAACCAGTCCCACCACGCGCTCTGGTCTCTCCATCGCTGCCATGAGAGACACCCACCCTCCCATGGACGAGCCGACCAATATAATCGGGCCATCAATTAGTTCATCAATGGCTAGCAGCGCATCGCGTTTCCAATCAGCAATCGTCGTACTTTCAAAGGCGACATCGCTTTCACCATGGCCGGTATAATCAAAACGCAAGAAAGCTCGATCATGTGCCATGGCCGCTTGATGCAGTTCTGTTGCTTTGCCGCCCATCATGTCTGAACGCAGACCACCACACCACACAATACCTACTTTTTTTGCATTGCCATTTGAACGTCGAAACGCAATTTTTCCAGCTGGAGTTGGATGAAATTCTGTTTTGGCAAAAGACATTGGAAACTCCGAAATTTAATCCTGTATGGTCGTTAGCGATGAACTACGATATATGAGTCATCAAACCAAGTAACTTGCATACCCTATTTATATGCGTTGACGAGCGAGAGCATACTCATGACCACTGATAAGCAAACAGCTGGTGACGCATCATTGTCCAATAAATCTCTGCCAGACCTTTCAGGCAAAACAATCTTACAAGTTATTCCTGATTTAGCAGCTGGCGGCGCAGAGCGTACAACTGTCGAAGTGGCTGAAGCAATCGTAAACGCGGGTGGACGCGCCCTCATTGCCAGTGCCGGCGGACGCCTCGAAACAGAACTTAAAGCAGTTGGCGGAGAGCTAGTCAGACGAGAATCATTACCTTCTAAAAATCCAATTACGATTTTCCAAAACGCCGGATGGTTGCAACAGATAATCTCCAAGGAAAACGTATCACTTATCCACGCCCGCTCTCGGGCACCAGCTTGGAGTGCCTATTGGGCTAGCAAGGCCACACATATACCTTTCGTGACAACCTATCACGGTGCCTATAATGCTAAATCAGCTTTGAAGCATTGGTATAACTCTGTCATGGCACGCGGAAACATCGTGATCGCTAATTCAGCATTCATTGCAGAGCATGTCGCCATTACTTACCCAAAAGCTGCAAACAGAGTCGTCACCATCCCTAGAGGCGTGGACCTAAAAGCCTTCACGAAGTCGACAATTTCTCAAACGCAACGCGATGCAATTATTGAATCTTGGTTCTCGGGAACTAAGCCAGATCTACCCATTATTCTCCTACCCGGCCGCCTCACAGGGTGGAAGGGACAAAAAATTGCCATTCAAGCGATGACCCAATTGGCCAAAAACGGCAATAAAGACTGGATACTCATCCTCGCAGGAGATGATCAGGGACGCACTGAATACACATCAGAATTACGCTCAATGATTGACCGCGAAAGCCTATCTGAACACATCAAAATCGTCGGTCATTGCTCAGACATACCTGCTGCAATGGACATAAGCGATATCGTATTGGCCCCTTCGCAAGAAGCTGAAGCCTTTGGCCGCGTCGCTGCTGAAGCAGGCGCATTGGAACTTCCGACAATCGTGTCAGACCTAGGCGGACAACGCGAAACTGTGATTGAAGGCGTGACCGGATTTAGAGTAAAAGCAGGTGATATCAATGCGTTAAGTCGTGCCATACAAAAAGCACTGCAAATGCCAATTGAACAACGTCAAATTATGGGCAAAAAAGCAGCACTCCACATACAGTCTAATTTCACGACGGCAAACCTGCAGGCGATGACTTTAGGCGTTTACGCTGATGTGCTTCAATCAAAGACCAATACGCAACGCTTAGGGCATTCTGAATGACGACGGATACAGAAATGGAATTTGTTCCGCCTGCAAACCCCGGAGATAAACTCCGAAGGGTATTGATCATCCAATTTGGGCCTATGCGTTGTTTCCTAGAAGGCATGGCCGCTAGCGCTTATATTCGCCGCACGCATAGATCAGCGCATATTACCCTACTGACTGAACCCAGATTTCATGAATTTGGTAAGGCATGTCCCTATTTCAACGACGTTGAAGTCCTTACTGAAAACACAAAAGCCTTTGTTTTAAAAAAGCTCAAAAGCGCAAAATATGAAATGCTTTATGACTTTCAAAACGACAAAGAAAGCCTTTCAATCGGAAAGTCACTTGGTATCAAGCTGCAATCAAGCATCGCAAATGGCGTATCGCATACATATCGCGCTTTTGCCCCGATTGAACATTATACACGCCGTGTTGCAGACCAATTATTCTGCGCTGGTATTGCAGCAACAGATGGTGGCCTCATTAAGCGTTGGACGGAGGCAGAACGACCTCGATCTGACTTTAGCTGGATTAGAGCCGCATTTAGAAATTCACCTCGCTTAGAGCCAGCGTTTTTCAATCTCTATGAGAAATATGCCCTCATCATTCCTGGCGGACCGCTAGATGGAACCGAAGCAAGCTGGTCGCCCCAGAAGTTTGGACAACTTGCAAATAAGATTGCAGAAGCTGGGCTCATCCCAGTGATCGTCGGCAATCCAACTCAGGGTCAGGCTGCTCAGAAGATAAACGCTATATGCGAGAAAGCCGTAAACCTGATTTCACGTGCTGATTTCTTCCAAATTATATCAATCGCTCAACGTGCTCAGTTTTTTGTTGGTGGGGAAACCGGACCAACCTATTTAGCCGCCAGCACAAATATTCCGGGAATTGTATTATTTCGTCAGGGTTGGTCTCAAGAAGATGAAGCAAGTTTAAAAACGATATGGAACCCTCGCACTCGCCTAGGCGAACTTGCGCCCAAGGGCGGGAATATCATCGCGAATACTGCTGAAAATATAGACACAATAGAAACAGAAAACGTTTGGCAGTCCATTTTAGGATTAAATGTGCTATAGTATATAATGATATTGCATTTTCCTATCTTGAATAAGAGCCAAGAATAGGCCAATGGATATTACACAAATATTGGCAACAACAGGAGATTAGCCATAGCACGTCGCCCACAAGCAGCAGCGCCTGCAAAGAAAACCGGCCCCAACGTCAACCAAGACATCACTGCACCTCGCGTCCTTCTCATTGATGAAGCCGGCGAAAAACAAGGTGAGATGCCTCTTAGTTCTGCGTTAGATGCGGCCCGGGAAGCTGGCTTGGACCTCGTAGAAGTTTCCGGTGGATCACAACCAACCGTGGTAAAAATCCTCGATTACGGAAAACTACGCTTTGAAGAACAAAAGAAACGCGCTGCTGCAAAGAAAAAGCAGAAAGCTGCGGACCTTAAAGAAATCAAAATGCGCCCCAACATCGACACGCACGATTACGAAGTGAAGAAAAAAGCCATGACGCGCTTTTTCGATGATGGCGATAAGGTGAAAGTCACATTGCGTTTCCGTGGACGTGAAATGGCTCACCAACAATTGGGTATGGAATTGCTTCAACGCGTTAAAGAAGACTTTGCCGAGATTTCTAAAGTTGAAACAGAGCCAAAACTTGAAGGCCGTCAAATGACGATGGTTCTTTCACCACGCTAGCATTGATAATCAGCTAGAAACTTTATGCCACCGCATAGTTTAATCATGCATTTCTTTCAAAATGGGGAAAATCGAATGCGTACATTAATGAAAACCCTCAGCGGTGGCATGTTTGCCCTTTTTATCAGCGCATGCGCGACAACACTCCCGTCAGACTCTATTGAAACAACAAATCCAGAGCCGGTGTCATCCACACCAGGTGAAATACCTGCGCAAATAGATCCCACATCCGAAGCTCAAGCGAATAAAGACACATGTGGTGCCGCGCCGCTTAATATGCTTATCGGGAAAAGCATCGCCGCTGTTCAGATGCCAGCTGATCAAAACATCCGCATTATCGGTGTAGATACGATGGTCACCAAAGATTTTCGTCCTGATCGGATAAACATCAAAATTGATGAAGTCGCGACGATAACAGACATCTATTGCGGCTAAATTGAACAAGTCGCCTCAAACCAAAGCCCAACAGCTTATTAAGTCATTAGAGATGCAGCCCCACCCTGAAGGTGGTTGGTATAAAGAGACATGGCGTGAATCACCGCCTAATTCTCAAAGACCATCTGGAACTGCAATCTTTTATTTACTTGAAGCAGGTCAGTATAGCCACTGGCACAAAGTAGATGCCACTGAAATCTGGCATTGGTATGATGGCGCACCGCTCACACTTGAAATTTCCCCTGATGATAAAACCCCTGCTTCCCAGCATGTTCTGGGGCCAGACATTCTCAGTGGACAAATGCCTCAAATCATTGTGCCAAAAGGACACTGGCAGTGTGCCAAGTCGACAGGCTCATACTCACTTGTCGGCTGTACAGTTAGTCCCGGATTTGAATTTTCAGGCTTTGAAATGGCTCCGCCCCATTTCTGTCCCGGCAATTAGCATTCTCAAAACCCTCAGTACACAAAGCTTTTTTAGGTTAACCCGTCTCGATTCGGGACATATGGTTAATGAAAGGTTAATATAATACCGTAAATAAAAATAATGCTGGATCAGTTCTTGCAAAGCTGCTATGCAAATATGTAACAACCCATTTTCGCAGAGCTAGCCATTAATTTATGCAGCTCTCGAAATATAAAAAAGACCCCGGGGATTTTCTAATATGTTGAAAAACATAAAAACAATTGCAGTATCTTTGTTCGCAGCCAGCATCGCAACAATTGGCATGTCCAGCCAGACAGCCCAAGCAAACGACGTTCAAGACTTTTTGTCTGAGTTCAATTTTGAAACTGGCCGTGTATTGATCATTGCTCCAGATGGCGTTCGTCCATCTGCAGATTGGTCAATTCGCTTCAGCGCAGACTTCGGATCTCGCAAAGCAAACTCAACACCAATCGTGATTGATTATGCTCTTGCTGACCAAAAAGCAGTTAAATTGCCTGCAAACGTATCTGAAGAAAACGCTTACATGCTAGCTGTTCAACCCGAGCTAAGCATAGAAGCCAACCAAACACGTGCTGATTTTGTTGGCTTGTCTAAAATGGATGGTGCAGATGAAGTCGCCATCAACATGCAGCTAGGTGCTAGCTTTAAAATTGCTGATGACAAGCAAGCAAATGTGTGTGCTGCAAACAAAATCCCTACACCTGTAGATGTATGGATCAAACCATCAGACGATGCAGACTGGCAGCGCCTATCTGACATGGAAAACCTATGGAAATTTGGTTTCTTCTTGCGTTCAGCGATTAACTCGGCTTGCCCTACAATCTAAGCTGAATAGTCAAAATCAAGAATTCTAAAGGCGGCTTTTTTCAAGGTCGCCTTTTTATATGGACCCATATTTGAGGCGAACATACGAATCTCTATTGATTCTTTTTGTCAGCCGCGTATAAGTCCGCCTTTCGTGTACTAGCTGGGCCAATAGGCATGCCTTGTTAGTCTGAACATCAAGTCCCGCCAATTACCAGATTGGCAACGACCTTTAGGAGATGAAAATGCCAAAATTGAAAACTAAAAGCGGTGTAAAAAAGCGCTTTAAATTGACAGCAACTGGTAAAGTAAAATCAGGCCAAGCAAACAAACGCCACGGCATGATCAAACGTACGCCTAAACAAATCCGTCAACAACGCGGAACAACTGTTATGGCAGACAATGAAGCGCGTAAAGTGAAGGCATTCCTTCCATACGGCCTTTAAGCCCTTTTGCATCAATTTAGATAAACACCGAATTTTAGGAGAAGCTCATGGCTCGCGCACGCGGTAAAGTCCCAGCACATGCTCGTCACAAAAAAGTAATCAAAGCTGCAAAAGGTTATTACGGTCGCCGTAAGAACACTTTCCGTACAGCTCAATCTGCCGTTATGAAGGCAGGCCAATACGCTTATGTTGG
>NZ_JBZXVU010000002.1:16512-56020 GCF_058892565.1 Hirschia sp.
AACACAAACTACTCAACTTTCATCAATGGTATCACAAAAGCTGGTATCCAGATTGACCGTAAAGTTCTGTCCGACCTAGCCATCAAAGAGCCTGCAGCATTCAAAGCAGTCTTCGACAAAGCAATGGCAGCTATCGCTTAATTAGCGACGCACATTGAAGAATTCAAAGAACGCGCTACCCTAACGGGCGGCGCGTTTTTCCGTTTTAGAGAATCCATATATTGATAATTTTACAGCTCTCATGTGGATTATTTTGAATTGACTAACAACTACACACAAGCATGTCTTGACCTTCCAAATTTCCCCGCAGACGTAATGGATATTTGGTTACGTTCTGAGATTGAGAAAAAAGGGTGGCCTCCATCTCCTATGAATGACTGGAAATATCTTCAAAAAAAAATCAAAAGCATTCAATACCTACAAAATTTGAGATGGAACCTTCAAGAAATAGAGCTACTCAACATTAAAATAATGCAGGAGGACGTCGAAACCATACAGTTAGTATTAGGGAACGGTTATGGCTCCAAACACAGGATCGATTCAGTCCTTCAATATTTTGAAACAAAACCAATTTTTCCTAAACCAATCATCCTTGAGAAAATAGCCGACGGCTACAGTTTGTTAGACGGAAATCATCGCTTCGCAGCATTCCTGATTGCCATGGAAAACAACAAACATACCAATAAGTTCGTACAAGTTTCTTTAAAACAACCCGCGTGGATTGCAACCAAGATGGATGCTTAAGTTCATTTTCTAAACCCCTTCACACCCTCAATCCCCTTTGGCGTAATCGCATAGATTCCCTTTTCCACGCGCTCAAACCAACCATAATGGTCATCCGCCATTAAACGTGTGGCGCGCTCAACGCCTGTTGCTTTAGCAACGATTGCGCCTTTGCTTGGGCCTTCAGCTTCCAAAAATTTCGCACACAGCATTGCATCTTGGCGATAAGCCGTCACCAACCCCACCCGCGTTTGCCCGCCTTGGTTGGGATCACCCACGCGACGTGCAAACTCTTTCAATAGTCTTCCTTGTCTCACCTTAGATTTTCGCGGCTGATAGGGCGCAGGATCACAATGCACTTCAACGAGTTCATCTTTTAGACGCACTGTGATTAGTCCCAAGCCCAAACGCCGACATAGAGACAAATGCCCCTTCATCGCAGTCTGAAATGCCTTGCCGCTTCCGCGCGGGATCACAAGATACACATCATCAGAGATGGCTTGGCGCGCCACGCCTTGATGTAAAAGCGCTAAAGTAAAACTTAGCTTCAACTCAATCAGAACCGGTGGCTCATCCCCGCGCACGGCTACAGCATCCACGGCTCCAATCTCAGCCTTCACCTCATATCCCTGCCCTTCTAGGAAGGACTTTACGGGTTCATACAGGTCGGTTTCTTTTGGCTTGTTTATGGATTTATCTGCCATGGTTGAGACCTTTATTTACCCGAATTTACATCATCCAATCAGTCTTAGAATGTCAGGTATAAGTATTTTCTTTAAGCATAAGCTTCACGCCCAACAAATAATCCGCTAATCCACACCACAATATGTTTTTGGGGATATTTCCCCTATCTAAATTCGGACTATGAGGTTCTTCGCCGATGACGGCCACGCTCGACAATCTCGACGCTCTTGAAACTGAAATTTCAGCAGCCATCAATGCCACCACCAATGAAGCCGCGCTAGAAGAATTGCGCGTGGCCGAGCTTGGTAAAAAAGGTCGCGTCTCTCTCATGATGCGCGAACTTGGCAAAATGAGTCCTGAAGAGCGTCAAGAAGCCGGTCCCAAATTAAACGGCCTAAAAACCCGCCTCGCAGACACTATCACAGCCCGCAAGGAAGTTTTGGAAACAGAAGCGCTAAATGCTCAACTTGCTGCCGAAACCCAAGACTTATCCTTGCCGCCACGTCCTGAACCAGTCGGCGCACTTCATCCTGTTATGCAGGTTTTTGAAGAAGTCGCAGCCATTTTTGGTGATATGGGATTTGCGGTTGCCGAAGGTCCAGACATTGAAGATGACTTTCACAATTTCACAGCACTAAACTTCCCCGAAGGACACCCTGCGCGCGAAGATCATGACACATTCTTCATGACTCCAGACGCAGAAGGACAACGCAAAGTCCTCAGAACACACACATCACCAGTACAAATTCGTACAATGATGAGCCAAAAACCACCCATTCGCGTGATTATTCCGGGCCGCGTTTACCGCAAAGACTGGGACGCAACACACACACCTATGTTCCACCAAGTGGAAGGTCTCGTGATCGACAAGACAACACATATGGGCCACTTGAAGCAGTGTTTAACGGATTTCTTGGAAGCCTTCTTTGAAGTAGACACCGCCGAAACACGCTTCCGTCCACACTTCTTCCCTTTCACAGAACCATCTGCCGAAATGGATGTACGCTGTGATCGCTCTGGTGACAGTATCAAAGTTGGTCAGGGTGATAGCTGGTTAGAAATTCTTGGCTCCGGCATGGTCCACCCCAATGTATTGCGCAATTGCGGCCTAGATCCTGATGAATATCAAGGCTTTGCCTTCGGAATGGGCATCGACCGCCTCGCCATGCTTAAATACGGAATGCCTGATCTACGTCCTTATTTTGAAGCAGATGCAGACTGGATTTCAAACTATGGATTCAAGCCTTGGTTATTGCCAACACTAACAGGTGGCTTGAGCTAAATCGCGTTTCTCACCGTATTCAACATTGCCAAGGGGGCATGTAGATCATGAGTAAAGAATCATTCTCAGCTATGGAAGTCGTCATCGCCGTTGGTGCTTTGGTGACATCTGCTGCGGCCGTCTACATTGCTTGGGATCAGGCAAAAACAATGCACGTAGAACAACATGCATCTGTTTTTCCTGCAATTCAGATTGATCCATTCAACCATCATGATAACGGACACGGACTACAACTTGGTTGGAATGTTGAAAATGCTGGTGTTGGCCCAGCCTTCATTCGTTCAGCCAGACTGTATAAGGGAGACACTGCTTTGACAGGCTATGAAGAGCTCACATCCCTCATTCCCGCTGGTGCAGACATTGAATTTAAACAATTAACTGGCCGCGTGATTGCGCCTGGTGTTGCCAAAGAAGCGCTCACCCTATCTTGGCGGTCATTGGTTATTCCTCAATCAACGGTCACTGGTGCCTATGCCAGCACAGGTGATTGGACGATGGAGATATGTTATTGCTCCACTCTTGATCGCTGCTGGACTTCAAAATCAGGCCAACGTGTTCATCCTCAACGTATTGACGCCTGCACAACATATAAAGACGGGCTGTTTTAAATCCGATATTTAAACGCCCTTAAATACCCTCTACCTAGAAAAGACGAAACCAATGAAATTCTCAGTCTCTTGGCTTAAAGACTATCTTGAAACAGACGCTGATCTCAATGGCATTATAGATGCCATGATCCTTGCCGGTCTGGAAGTTGAAGAAGTTGAAAACCCAGCCGAGAAGCTTGCCGCTTTCACTACGGCAAAGGTTAGTAAAGCTGAGCAGCACCCAGACGCTGATAAATTACGCATTTGTACCGTCGAAACAAAAGACGGCACTAAGCAAATCGTCTGTGGTGCACCCAATGCCCGCACAGGAATCACTGCCGTCTACGCCCCTTTAGGCGCTTATATTCCCGGTCTTGATTTCGCTTTGGATAAAAAACCCCGCAAACTTCGCGGCGTTGAAAGTTCCGGCATGATGTGTTCAGCCACAGAAATTGAAGTTGGTACGGAAAGCGATGGGATTATGGAAATCGAAGGCGATTTCCCAGTAGGAACACCCATAGCTGAAGTTCTTGGCCTAAATGATGCGGTTATTGACTTTGAAGTGACACCAAACCGTCCAGACTGGCTCGGCGTTACTGGTATCGCACGTGACCTTGCAGCTGCAGGTCTTGGCAAAGTCAAAATTCCAGAAGTACCAGAAATCAAAGGCAGCTTCCCTTGCCCGATTAAAGTGACATCAGAAGACACAGAGGCTTGTCCTGTCTTTATGGGGCGCTTGATCAAAGGCGTTAAAAACGGCCCATCACCCGACTGGATGCAAGCCCGTCTCAAAGCTATTGGTATCAACCCCAAAAACATGCTCGTTGACGTCACCAATTATGTCTCATTCGACCGTTGTCGTCCCCTCCACGCTTATGATGCAGACAAGCTATCTGGCAATATTGTTGCCCGTCTTGCAAAAACGGGTGAGAAACTTGAAGCCCTCGATGACAATACATATGAATTAAACCAAGATATGTGCATCATCGCAGATGATAGCGGCCCAATCGGTATTGGCGGCATAATGGGTGGATTGGGCACTGCCTCTTCAGATGAAACTGTCAATATCTTCTTAGAAGCTGCGATTTTCGACCCACTCCGCACAGCGCGTGCAGGACGCTCAACTGGTATTGTGTCAGATGCACGCTACCGTAATGAACGCGGTATCGACCCAAATTCTTGCCGTAAAGGTCTGGATTTAGCCACACAGCTCATTCTTGACGCATGTGGCGGCGAAGCTTCAGACATTGTTGTAGGCGGTGCAGAGCCTGCCCCTCAAGAGGCAGTTGATTTCAAGCCAGTCGATATGAAACGCCTAACCGGTGTCGACATGAGCGCTGATCGCATGAAAGAAATTCTGGCTACACTTGGCTTTGGCGTCGACAAAAAAGCCAAACTTGAAGACTCTTTATGGAAAATCAGCGTGCCAAGTTTTCGCCGCGATGTTTTCCAATCAGCTGATATCGTCGAAGAACTCATTCGTATTGAAGGCTTTAACGCCCTCCCAACTGACAGTCTTCCACGCGAAGCGGGTGCCGCTAAACAAGTCGTCACACCACTACAAAACCGCGTTCGCACATCGCGCCGCGTTCTCGCCTCTCGAGGTTTCCTTGAAGGCGTTAGTTGGTCTTTCATGGACCGCGAAACAGCCAAATCATTTGGTGGCGGCGATAATGATGCGCTCGTTGTCGATAATCCAATCGCCAATGATCTAAATTATATGCGCCCTTCTGCTTTGGCTAACCTTGCCCAAGCAATCCAGCGCAATGTCGATCACGGGGCTGAAGAAGTTCGTCTGTTTGAAGTTGGACCCGTTTATCTTGGGGATGGCCCCAAAGACCAGCGTACGGCTGTAACATCCCTTGTAAAACCACGCCCAGCTCGTCATTGGTCAGGTGCAAACACGCCTTATGATGCATTTGCAGCAAAAGCAGATTTGTTTGCTGTTCTTGCATCAATAGACCAGCCGGGTGAACGTTTCCAAATAGGTGAACCAGTCGGCGGGCATTGGCACCCTGGGCGCTCTGCAAGTCTGCGCCTTGGTCCTAAAAATGTCATCGGGACATTTGGTCAATTACATCCTGCTGTTTTGAAAAAACTAGATGTAGAAGGCCCAATGTTTGGCTTTGAGATTTATCTTGAAGCAATCCCACAAGTAAAATCAAAAGGCGGTAAAACAAAACCACGTCTTGAAAAAGCAGATCTCACCCCGATCCGCCGTGATTTTGCATTCCTTGCTGATGCAAGCACTCCCGCCGGAGAAATATCAAAAGCGGCATCCAATGCAGACAAGAAACTTGTGACTGCCTGCCGTATTTTTGATGTGTATGATGGTGAGGGCATGCCTGAAGGTAAAAAATCTGTCGCGATCGAAGTCACATTACAACCTCGCGAGACTCAGCTCAAAGATGCAGATATCGAAAAGATTTCAAAAAGCATTGTTGCCGCTGTAGCTAAAGCGACAAAAGCTGAACTTCGTGGTTAATTTATAAAAGCTTACTCATAAATACGTCACTCTATTTTATTATGCTGCACTGGTTGGGGAATGAACGACCAGTGCAGATTATTTGAAATTAGTTTCGACATTCATTTGCAATACAAGCTAAGCTCTGATTATCGTGTCATTGGGGCTGGGAATATTGTAGATTAAATTACCGGTTGTCTCCGGTTTTTGAGGGTAAGAATGGCTTCCAAAACACCTGTAATTGCAGTTGCGAACCTTAAGGGTGGTGTTGGAAAATCAACAACGACACTTATGCTTGCTGAAGGCCTCGCCTATCAGTATGGCCTGAATGTGCTTGTCTATGATTTTGACGCGCAGGCAAATCTTACAGAATTATTGCTAACCAGCGAAGGTGTCACCCGCGAACGCAACCAAGAGCGCGGTGTTGCCGCTATTCTTGATACTTTCGTTCCAGATGCTCAAAAAAATATAGATGATTTACGCATCGTCGTCGAACAATGGAATGCCACTGTTATTGACGAACTCGTTCGAAAAAAGAACCGCAATAAAGAACAAGGCTGGATATCCCTCCTCGCAGCTGACCCATCTATGCGTTTCCTCGAACCTTATCTGGAAAGAAGCCCCGGAAAAGACTGGTTTGATATTGGTGATGCCCTCATAGAACGACTTGAAAAAGCAACGACTTTTGAACGCAATCAAGCCGATATCATCATCATAGACTGCCCGCCCCACGTATCTACTTTATGTCGGGCTGCACTTAAAATGGCAGATTTTTATGTGACCCCCACACTCGCTGAAACGCTTTCCATTTGGGGACTAAGACAGTTTTCAACTTGGATGACCCACACAGATCAAACACCATGGTTGGCTAAGTCAGGTAGTGCCTCTTTTGATGAACGTCAGTTTGTTGTGTGCACACGCTTTATGCCGACATCACGCAGTCACCAAACGGCTTTAGCCGGATTAAAACAAGACTGGCCAGAACGCACTTTCTCTTCACCTATTGGTGCACGTGTATCAATGAGCCGAGAGTTACCCCGCAAATCCATAAACAGCCTGCATTCATTTGGAAGCCGATATAGAGGCAAACTAAAATCTGATGTCATTACATTAGCAGATGAATTCACAAGCTTTATCATGCAACACAATTCAGACTTAAACTGGCAACGTGTTAATCATGGAAAATTCCTAGCCGGTTAAATGCCCGATTTCAAAAGGCCTGCTTTTTCAAAAGACTTAATCAACAAACTATCTGACCGTAAATAAACCCGTGTCATGCCGGCTTTTCCAAGGCGTTGCATCGCTTGAAGAGGCGTTTCAGCTTCTTCAAGTTGAACCTCAGCATCATAACTTTCAGGATTGTCGCTGATCTCGAGCAAAGGGCGGCCTGTTTCCAGCAAATGGAAAAAGCCACGCGTTAATTCAGCTGCTTCATCTTCAAGCAATCCAACTTCAACATTAAGCCCAGCCGCTTTAAGTTTAGCTATGCCGCCTTTCGCTGTTGGGTGAGGATCTATCTGCGCAATAACAACGCGCTTTACCCCTGAAACAACAAGCCTGTCTGAGCACCCCGCACCTCCATTGCTGCGAGAGTGACACGGCTCCAGTGTCACATAAGCCATCGCTCTAGAAAGGTCTTGTCCTCTCAATCTTTCCAAAACAATTTCTTCTGCATGAGGTCGGCCACCATCACCTGTTGCAGCTTCCCCAATAATTGTTTCACCTAATACAAGAACACACCCAACAGCTGGATTAGGTGCAGTCCGCCCCAATTGCGCACGCGCCAGAGCAATCGCGCGCCGCATATAGATTTTATCCATTTCGATTTCAGGTAAAATACTCAAGCCAAGGCTACCCTCTTCTATAAAACCAATCAGGTTTCGCTGGCATAGTTGAGCGCAGGACCGCCACTCATGTAAACCACTATAACTATTGTTTCAGTAAATATCAGACACAAAAAAGCGGAATACTCTTCAGTATCCCGCTCAATATTTTAATCAGATTCGGCTTTTAGAAAGAAGGAATTTCCGTCGCACGTTCAGCATCCATATATGCAGCGGATTTAACTTTTAGGTCAGCATCCAAATCGATCATAAGTGGGTTACCAGTCGGAATTTCCACTCCAGTGATCACATCATCTGCTACATCAAACAAATCCTTCACAATGGCACGCAAAGAATTTCCATGCGCAGCAATCAAGATGTTTTTGTCTGCTTTAAGAAGCGGTGCAATTTCGGCGTTGAAATATGGCATAACGCGCTCAAGTGTGAGTTTCAAACTTTCCGTCATCGGCACATCTAAACCTGCATAACGCACATCATTTGCCGGATCGAATTCCGCACCCTTTTCCATAGGAGGTGGTGGCACATCATATGAACGTCGCCAAATTTGAACCTGATCTTTACCGTGCTTTGCAGCTGTTTCAGCTTTGTCCAAACCGGTTAAACCACCGTAATGGCGTTCATTCAGGTGCCAGTCTTTGGTGACCGGAAGCCAAGTGCGTTCCATTTCTTCAAGAGCGATCCACAGCGTACGAATGGCACGTTTTTGAACAGACACGAATGCTTGATCAAATGCCACACCTGAAGCTGCAAGCATTTGACCAGATTTTTTGGCTTCAGCAACACCTTTATCTGTTAGGTTTACATCCCACCAACCTGTGAAACGGTTTTGCAAATTCCATTCGCTTTGTCCGTGACGGATCAATACCAATTTGGCCATGTGGTTGCCCTTCTGTGTTATCGTGTTGCCGACAATGATAGATATTCAGATCTAACAATGTGTCTAAAATTCAAGTGTTGGGAATGGGTTTATCAGTCAAATGACAAGCTGCAACATTACTTCGTATAATTTCGCTTAGAAAGAAGCATTACGGTGCATTTTAGCTTTGCTCGTCTAAATATACATCCCCATCCAAATCATCTAATCGTGTTTGAAAATAAGCGCGTACATCCTGAACAGCCTGATTATAGACTGTGGGTCCAACGGCTTTTAAAACAAGATCTAGCATCTGAGATGCCCGAAAATCCGAAAGGTTTTCATCAAACTCATCACGGAACATAATAGCTAATTTATCTTGCAGAGCAGATTTTCGATCATCGTCAATTTCTAATATCATACCTAATTTTCCAAAACCATTTCGCCCGGTGCATTCTCGCGGCGCTCATAGGCTTTGACCAGTGATGTATAAGGCGGTGCCCACGTCCAACCATATTCAGCTGTGTTTATCTTTATTTCAAAATGCAAATGCAGTGTCGTCGGCGTTCCACCAAAATCATTGGACACATATCCGATAACATCACCGGCTTTCACTTGCTGCCCCAATGTAACCTGCAATGCCCGCATGTTCATGTGCATATAGCGGTAAATTCGTCCGCCTGCCCGCACGTTCACAGTGTAGCTACCGATATTGGAAATGTAGCCATCTTCAGCGGCAACAACTTCATATCGTTTGCGTTCTTCGGGCAATAATCGGCGTTCTGCCATACAGCCTTCTGGTGTACCCACACGAATATCTTGCCCAACATGGACGCCTTGAGACGGACAATACGGAGACGTTGTCGTGCGTGTTCTATTTTCACAAAAATTGTCACGCCACGCAATTTCAAAATTGCGTTCATCACATTGGTCACCACCCCCGATGCCGCCACCATATCTATAAACTTGCGACTGAGGGTGCGCTGGCGCAGTTTTTATCGGGAAGACCATATCAGGCACATAAACGGTCAATTCTTCTGCCCCCGACCCACTATTTGGCTCTAAATCGCCTGGAGGACGGTATTCAAAAACCGGTTCAATGACTGGATCAGGCGAAGGCGTTGCGCTTGGTGTAGGCAAAGGCTCTTCTGGTGTCGGTGTCGGAGTTGGCGTTGCAGTGGGTTCTGTTTCAGGCGAAGTTTCCGAAGTATCATCATTGGACACTGGCTCTTCGACAACCTCTTCCTCTTGATCTACTAGATCAGAATCAGTCAGGTCATCCGTATTTTCATCTAGTCCAACTGCATCTGTTTCTTCCGGCAAAGGAGTTGAAGTGGGGATAGGAGAAATAGGGTCAGATGTTGGTGAAGGCGTGGGTGTAATAGTTGCTGATGGTTTGGGTGTGGGTTGCGCACCTGGCTCTTCTATTGGCTCAAGCAGATAGTCACACCCGCCAACAATTATCGCCACCCCTAAAACAAACCCCATCATTGATTTTGACGCGAGACGTTTTTTGCCAACCGACAATGGCCGTATTCTATCCAATCCAACCATTTAACACCCCTCTACTACTCAACCACCCAGTCATTTTGGCTTTATCATCTATTCCGCAACAGCCACAAATAACCCATTTACAACGGCTTTGGCCTCTTCTTCAGTAATACAGCTCGTATCGCCATCTAAAATATTACATTCAAACTCAACCAAATAGTCGGCACCAAAACGAGAGAATGCAATCTGAGCACCCGCTTCCATCTCGTCAAACTTCATTTCCTCAAGATCATCCGCATTGGCAGCTGCCGAGGACGTATCATAAACCTCATTCGTGCCGTTCACGATAATATCGTATTTTGCACCCGGATAGCTTGCAAAATAGCCATCTGGGGTGAATGCAACTGTCTGTTTTGAATTGGCTGGCATAACAATACCGGACGGCAACATCACAGGAACTGGGCTTAAGGATGCATTCCCTGCTGCCTGCGCCAATACCGTATCTGCGCTTATTCCCGCTTCAATGGCTTGGATACGCGCTTGACGTGCAGCAGCCCAATCAACATCACGTTTGGCTTGTTTAGGTGTTTCCGCACCTGATAAATCTTCTACTACACCAGTTTCTATACTGGCTGGACTTGTTGCTGTTTCAGTTTCAACAGCATCTTCACAGGAGACAAGACCAATCAAAGCAAATGCAGGCAAACCAAATCGAACAAGCTTATTCTTAATCATCTATTTTTCCCCGGTTGTGCCGTCGCATTTGGCTCGGCATAAGCGATATTTTGTAATTTTTTAAGTCGTTTAACGGCATCCATATATTCAGATTTCAAATCTGAGCGCGCATCAACCTTATCAGGGTTTAAATCAACGACAAATTCGTTTGAATAGGAAACGCGCTTCAGCCTTAAGTTCGTAAGTCCGGCTTGACCTTGAAACAATTTATCAAACTCTGCTCGACCTGCCGCCTTATCTTTCCAGAAAATATCGCAAATCCGATCAGCTTCCTTGTCATTTTTCAACATGACGACAATTTCAGGTGCAGGCCCAAATTTAGGAGGCATACCACCTGCAGGATTTTGCGCAGGTTGAACTCCACCCGTACGCACATCTTGATAGGAAGTCGGAATTATCTCTGGGGTCTGAGCTGTTTGATCACTGTGCTCGGCTAGTTCTGCGTCGAAATTTCCCATAGGTTCAGACAGGATGAAACCACAGCCAAAAGCCGTGAACAATCCGCACAACATGGCGATGACTGGTGCCAGTTTTGTTTTCTTTTCGCTATCCTTATCCATCATCAAACCCCTTTTGTGCATTAGATATGACATACCCCAGCATAACAAAGCTATGCTGAACCATATCCGAACATGCTTTCAACCTAATCCAGCTGGGCATTAGCCAAGTCGAGAGCTACGCCTCCACATGGTCTAAAGCACATACCTTCCTGCCCAGGGATAGGCTCTGATCCGGGATAATGTGTACATTTTCCTGAACATTGCAATTGTGATCTGGAATTTGTCGCTGATTTCAAACGAGACGTCAGCTCTTCACTTGTCGCAAGCGGGAATTGAGACTTGATCAAAGCCAACGCTGCAGAGACATGAGGAGCCGCCATAGAAGTTCCGCTTTCATAGGCATAATAACATGATTCAACAGGCTCATTCGTAACCGGATCATAGCAATTTTTTGCATATTTTGTCGACAGAACACCATCTGGACGACCATCACCATTATCATCTCGCGTCAGGTCACCACCTGGTGCAAGAATATCTACAGCCTCACCATAATTGGAATAAGGCGTTAGCATACCGCGCGCATCTGAAGCCGCCACAGACACCACATTCTGACATCCGCCTGGTGCATAATATTTGGTATCAATACGCGCATTCCCGGCTGCAGCCACAACAACAACACCCGCATCCGTCGCATCATTAATTGCTTCTTGCATAGACGCCGGACAGCTTTCAAAGAGACCAATTGAGAGATTTATAATATCCGCTGGATTCGCATTCCAGATTTCATCTCCCAGATCATCACGCGCTGGCACAACACCCGCCGCCCAGCGAATTGCATCATTAATATCAGACAGCTGACCACCACACCGACCAAGCGCACGCACTGGCACAATCGTCACATTCCATGCGCCACCAGCAACACCAGATGAATTATCTGTTGAAGCTGCACCAACTGTTCCCGCAACGTGCGTTCCGTGAAAAGTGTCTTGCGCTAATGGGTCTGTTGGATCACATGCATCCCCCGGATCATTGGGATCGGAATCGCGACCATCACCATCATTTCCCATGAATGGATCTGATACCATATCAAAACCTGGGGCTAAATTACGAGATGATTTTATGTCTGGGTGGTCCATTTGAAGGCCCGTGTCGATAACCGCAACAGTCACACCAGCAGATCCAGTTTGATTTGCTCTACTCCAGAAATTTGCAAATCCGGCACCGCCTTCAGACTCATCTTCGCCAGTACCTTGATTTTTAAAATGCCATTGAAAACCCCATAATGGATCGTTTGGGTTTAAACCAGAGCTTGTCGTAATTGGCGTAACTGGAAGGTTTTTGGGGCGGATCTCAAATTGATTTGTGAAAATATAGTCTGGTTCAACATATTCATAATCACCCGACGCACGTAGATCTTCTACAACACATCGTGTTGCTAGCTCAGCATCTGAACGCATTGCTGTGCGTGTGGAATCTTTCGAGCAATCTTGCATCTTATCTTCAGACTTCAGCTTATGCGGTGCAAATCTTTTGAACTTTTCATTGAGTCTCGGTTTATCATCGCGCTGGTAACCTGTCGGATCCATACCGATATTAATGACCATATTGCCGCCATCACGCGCATAAGCAGCACCCGACAAACCCATATTTTCCAGACGTTTTAGCGCTTTAGATCTGGCATCCAGCGCGGCAACTTGATTGAGTTCCTTGCGAACACGCACATCTCTCTTGAATTTTTGAATTTTCTGAACAGCTTCTCTAGGTGGTTCCAGTTTTTTTAAAACCGACTCTCGTGTCTCAAAGTTTTCAATTCGCTCCATATTCCGATTAGCATGCATTGCACGCTTCACCTGCGTGCGGGCATCATTGGACAAACGAATTTGACCATTATTCTTACTCATTTCATTGGGTTTCAGACTACGAACCACATCTGGAACAGCTTGCTCTATTGCTGCAAATTCTGACTCTGTAACAATCGCTTCAGCGACTTGCGTCTCTTCTGCTTCTGGTAATTGACTTGAGGCCGGCATCTCTTCTTCAACGACTGTCGTGAGAGATTCTTTTGGCTTTGCTATCACCGAGCCAATGACAAAATAACTTTCTGTTTTCAAAGCCTCTTCCAGACTTTGTTCTGGCACTGCGGAAGCTGTTACAATAGAACCTGACATCGCTCTGGCTTCAATTGGGGCCTGTTCTAGATAATCAATTGCATTGGCTTCACCAAGAACATCATGTGTGAGTTGTTCTTGTACTTTTTCCGTTAGAATTTCAAAATTCTGCTGTTTTTGTTCAGCTTGTTCACACCCTGTCACCAACCCAAACGCGGCAAACACACCAGCACCTAAAAGCGTTTTGAAACTTTTCCACTTGGTCATTTCGGATCTCACAGCCTGTTTATGTTAATGCAATTGAATGATCAGCCTTTTAAAGAGCAATTATACCCCTTCAATCAACCCATTCCATTTACCTTAATGAACTCGATTTGCGACCACATAATGTCAGACAATATATAAAGTTGGGAATTAAATCTATTTATGTACTGACATTGAGGCCCTCAAACTCAATACCCAGCGCTGCAATTGCACACCATCTTTATCTCCACGAATAATCTCCTTACTTTAATAGTGGATTTATGGTATTCTTCATTTCAAATACCTTCGATATTTTTGGGAGTTGCAAAATGAGTAAATTACATGTCGACCCACTCGCGATATATGCGCTCATCGGTTTTGGCTCATTAATACTGGTTTGCTTAGGACTAACAGCTTGGGTTGTTATGAAAGTCATGAACGCCAAACCAATAGACTCAGACCAATAGTCAAATTCGACCTGCACAACTTCCAAATACTTGCGCAGGTAATTGAATAGATTTATGGTTAATTGCATTATTGCTATACTGCTGATTAATCTTATATCTTATTGAATTTTATAATGAATTACGTACAATTTAAGCATGTTGTTTTGCTCACCGGAGGTGGTGTATCCGTAGAATCTGGAATTCCTGTCTATCGAAATGAGGATGAAATATGGACTCGCAAAGAAATGGAAAACTTCTTTCGGCCAGATACTTTTCGCAAAAATCCAGAATTAGTGCATGATTTCTATAACAAGCGTCGTATGGATTTAAAAAAAATACAGCCTAACAAAACCCACTGCCATATCGCTTATTTACAGGATCAATTATTAGGCTCCAGAACAAAATTGACAATTATTACAAAGAATGTCGACGATTTACATGAAAAAGCAGGTACGACAGATGTCATTCATATTCTTGGCGACCTAAATTCAGCTTTTTGTACGATCTGCAACATAAGAATAAAATGCTTGGGTGACCTTAGCACGCAGACAATCTGCTCCAATTGTAAAAATAAAAAAACCATGCGACCCGACATCGTCTGGGCTGGGGAAAAACCATATCACATGGACAAAATTCAAGCCGCCTTAGATGAATGTGATTTATTTGTTTCGATTGGCACATCAGGCTCCGTCTATCCGACCGCAGATTTTGTAAACCTCGCAAAAAAGACCGGAGCAGTCACGGTCGAATTGAATCAAAAACCTTCAGCAAACGCCACTTCGTTTGACCATACAAATTATGGTCCTGCGTCAACAATCGTGCCTTTCTGGGTTGATACATTCATCCACGGTCAGCCTGATTCAGCGCTACACCCTTTGCAATAGCAATCAGTTTTTTCCTATCCCTTGCCGAAAAGCTGCTGAATGGGCTACACACCCTCAATCCAAGTATTTATTAAAGAAGAGGCAGCCATGGCCGGCCACTCCAAATGGGCGAATATTCAGCACCGCAAGGGTGCTCAAGATAAGAAAAAAGCGAAAATTTTCGCAAAGCTCTCCAAAGAAATAACAATCGCCGCAAAAATGGGTGGCAGTGGTGATCCGGACATGAATCCTCGCCTGCGTCTGGCCATTGCCAATGCGCGCGGTGCATCCATGCCCAAAGACAATATCACCCGTGCAATTGATAAAGCCGTTGGCGGCGACATGGAGCAATATGAAGAAATTCGCTATGAGGGTTTTGCCTCTGGTGGTGTTGGCCTTATTGTAGAATGTTCGACAGATAACAAAAACCGTTCTGGCGGTGATGTGCGTGCATCCTTCACCAAAAATGGTGGTAATCTTGGTGAAACCGGCGCGGTTTCCTTTGGTTTTGATCAGGTTGGCCAAATTGTATTTTCCGCAGAAGCTGGTGGCGAAGATGCTGTGATGGAAGCAGCAATCGAAGCTGGAGCTGATGATGTTGAATTTGATGGTGATGCGCACATTATATACACAGCGCGTGAAGACCTGATGGATGTTGCTTCTTCGCTAGAAGGAAAATTCGGCGAGGTTGAAGCTTCTGCAACCGAACTTATCTGGAAACCGCAGAATCTTGTTCCTGTAGAAGACGAAGAAACAGCTGGAAAAATCTTAAAGCTAATCGAAGTTCTTGAAGATCTAGATGATGTCCAAAATGTCTACAGCAATTACGATATCTCAGATGAACTTATGGAAAAATTGCTAGACTAACTTTCAAGTCTTTTAGTACGTGAAATCCGCTTGGGTTTTTCATCCTTTGTAAGGTATTCCAGTTTCATTGCGGACCGAAAGTGGGGATCATGGTTGCAACGAATGATGACTATGTCACGGTTGAAATGGAAGACGATTTTGTCGTCTTCCTGACAGGTATGCGTATCAATAAATGGTGGAAAGTGTGGAAATGGCTCCCCGTTTTTATTGCCATGCCACGCATGTGTCGTGAACTTGCTCGCCGCCCAGAACTAGGCATGATGCATTATCGCTACCATCCGGGGTTTGGAAGCATGATGGTTATTCAATACTGGAAATCTTTTGACCATCTACATGCTTATGCATCCAATCAAGGATGTGCTCATGTTCCAGCGTGGCGAAAGATGAACAAAGCCGTCGGCACAAATGGTGATGTTGGAACGTGGCACGAAACCTATATGGTTAAAAAATCAGAATATGAATGCCTATATGTCAACATGCCCGATCACGGGCTTGGTAAAGTTGGACAACAGGTCATCGCCAAAGGTAAATTACGCACGGCGAAAGGTCGCCTTGGCCATGAAAATGACGATTGGTCAAAGTTAGGCGTCTAAGCCGTCATATCCTTATAAGCCGCCAAAGCTTTACCTCGTGCTGTTTTGTGATCCACAATCGGTTTGGGGTAGTTTTCACCAAGCTTCACCCCCGCTTCTTGTAAAACAAGTTTAGGTGCCTCCCATGGTGTGTGAATAGATTTGTTATCCAAATTCGCTAGCTCAGGCACCCATTTGCGGATGTAACTACCTTTTGGGTCAAATTTTTCAGACTGCATGATTGGATTGAAAATCCTGAAAAAAGGCGATGCATCCGCTCCAGAACCAGCAACCCATTGCCAGCTTGCCGGATTATTCGCTGGACATGCATCCACCAAAGTATCCCAAAACCATGCCTCCCCTTCTCGCCAATCAATACGAAGGTGTTTGATTAGAAAAGAGGCTACCACCATGCGCACACGATTGTGCATATAGCCTGTCTGCCATAGCTCTCGCATCCCAGCATCAACCAGTGGATAACCGGTTTGCCCAGATTGCCACGCCGTTAAACCATTTTCATCTTGAACCCACGCAAAACCATCAAAATCTGATTTCCAATTCGTTTGCGATAAATTGTCCGCGTAAAACAAAATAGAGTGCGAAAACTCTCTCCATCCCACTTCAGCAAGAAATTTGTAGCCATCCTTATCAACTTCTCCGCCTGAATGGGCATGAACACCATGCCAAATCTGAAGCGGTGAAATTTCTCCAAAACGCAAATGTGGAGAAAGACAAGATGTATGGTTTTTAGACGGAACATCTCTATTCTGACTATAACCTTTCAAGTTAATCTCCAGAAATTCTTTGAACCGTTCAAAAGCGCCCGCTTCACCTGGAACCCAGACATCCCAAAACCCATTCGTCCAATTGGGTGATGCTGGCATCAAATCCCAATCATCCAAATTATCAAATGGCATGTGATCCAGTTGGGGTTTTGATTGGGTTTTTATTGGTGCCGCTAAACTTTGCGCAGAAACACCTTCTTTTAAAGCTGCCTTCCAGAAAGGAGAGAATACCTTATAGGGTGTCCCTGCGCCCGCGCTTTTAATCTCCCATGGCTCATACAGCACATTCGCTTTGAAACTCTCAACATTCACACCCTCTTCTTTCAGGTGCTCCATAAGAGCGCGGTCGATTGCAACGTCTTTGGGGTCATAGCGCCTGTTCCAATAGACATTGTCGATTTTCAGATCAGAAGTAAGTTTTGGAATTATATCTCGGGCATCGCCCCGCCTTAGTACAAGCGGTACACCAATCGCTTCAAGATCACTTTGCAATCTGATAAGTGATTCATGTAGCCAAGCCTTACAAGCGCTTCCCATTGGCCGCTGCGTATCAGTTTCTTCTAAAATAAATAAAGCAATTGCAGAATTGTCGCTTAACGCAGATCGTAAAGCAGGGTTATCAGATAGTCTCAAATCCTGACGAAACCAGCACAAATTCACACGTCTCTCCCACAATACTACAAACTTCTATGCTATTGTTACGTGCAAGGTGTTGAAGTGGATCGTTTCACTTCACAAAACATTTCATGTGCAAACCTCATTTGCCTTGACATGAATCAACGAAAAATGTGACAGACGGTCAATTTGTCTATTCAAATAGTCTTTGAGGAGAAGAAAAAATGGCTAATGGCGAACGCTATACCAATATCGACCTTATCGGCTTCAATCTTAAAATGCTTTCAAAGGGCCGTGAACGTGCTCTTTTGATAAGTGCCGGTAGTCCCGACGACAAACAATTCCTCCTCGAATCTTGCCGCAATATGGCTGATATCGGAGTGAACATTTTTGCGACACCTGGCACGCAGCGTTTATTTGAAGCTCAAAACATCAAATCATCCCCTGCCCACAAAATCTCATCTGGCACGCAACCCAATATCAAAAATCTGATTGAGAATGGTGAAATTGATTTTGTTATCAATATTCTGACCGGCGAGCAGGATTATGATGAAGGCTCCGATGCCAAACAAATTCGATCCCTCGCAATCAAACACGGCATCCCCCTTATCACGGATCGTGAAGTTGCCCGCGAAACTATCGCAACAGTTATCACCAATATTGAACAAGGCACATATGACTGGAAAAGACGTTCCGCTCAGCGTCCTTGGGATTTAGAAGCCAAATTCCGTGAACTCGTTGAAGAACGCGGTGGCTGGGCCAACCATCACGGCCATTTTGACAAAGCCTATCTGATCTCACCGGAAAACCTTGCACTTGGTTATGCCGACATGGAGAAAAAATGGGAACTTTATCGCCACCTAAAAGAAAACTACACACACGAAGACCTTGTCGAACGTATCTCTCGCGCACTTGAAGTTGTCCTTCAGCAAGGCTCCAAATATTGTCGCACAATGATTGATGCAGACAGCATTATCGGCCTTAAAGGTGTTCATGCAGCCCTTGAAGTCAAAGAAGCTTATAAAGACAAAATCAAATTTGAGATTGGTATCCAGCCACTCGAAGGTGTGTTGGATGAACGGACTCAAAAACAATATGTTGAAGCCTGTAAACTCGCAGATTTCTGCGGTGGCCTCCCATCCCGTGACCGCCCGCGTGAGAGCGAACACCTAGACTTCATCATGAAAACAGCCAAAGAACTTGGCAAAAATGTCGAAGTCCACGTCGATCAGGAAAACAATCCCTACCAAACAGAAACTGAATTGCTCGCGCTCAAAACAATAGAGCATGGCATGCAGGGCCGCGTTTATGGCATCCACTCCATCTCAGTGTCTTGTAAAGATAATTCAGAGCAGGACCGCATTATCAAACTCGTCAAAGAAGCTGATGTCGGTATCGTGATTTGTCCATCAGCCGCTCTTTCCATGAAGCAATTGCCAATGCCGGGCCCGCTTCACAACTCAATCGGACCGTATGTGAAAATGAAAGAAGCCGGTGTGCGTGTCTATCTTGGTATAGATAACATTGCCGACCTCTTCATGCCGATTGTGGATGGTGACATGTGGACAGAAACACGGATGTTGATGGAAGCATGTCGTGACTATGACCTGAATGCGATTGCAGACTGGGCCACACGTCCACCGCTTCACCTTGAAGAAGAATTGTTAGTTGTTCCCGAAACAATGACGGAAAAACAAGACGCTTAAGATATAGATATGACCCGTATTCTCTTTGTATGCCTTGGAAATATATGCCGCTCGCCAACAGCGGAAGGTATTTTTACCCAACATGCAAAAGATGCGGGTCTATCTCACCTTACAATCGACAGTGCAGGCACAGCCAGCTGGCATAGCGGCAAACCACCCTATGAACCCATGCAGGACGCTTGTCGCGCACGCGGATATGATCTCTCAACCCTTCGCGCCCGTCAGTTCACAGCCCAAGATTTCTATGATTTTGATCTCATCCTTGTCATGGATCAATCAAACATGGATGACGTAGAAAGCCTGCGCCCAAACAATTTAGACACGCCAGTCCAACTCTTTCTCGAATATGCCGATAACACAGAGCTAACTGACGTTCCCGATCCCTATTACACGCGCGATTTTGACCAAACGATTGATCTGGTTGAATTGGCAAGTGTTGGGCTCATCGCCTCACTAGGTTAGCTAAAAAAACGCCCTCACTTTTCAGCGAAGGCGTTTTCCATTTCAAATTTCTTTAAAGCTTGAGTTATGCAAGCGACAATTGCACATCAATATTGTTGCGAGTTGCGTTTGAATAAGGGCAAACTTGGTGTGCTTTTTCTATCAACGCTTGGGCAGCTTCTTGATCTACACCCGGCAAATTAACCTGCAGCGCGACTTCCAATCCGAAACCACCTTCAGAGCGCGGTCCAATCCCAACTGTCGCCGTTACAGAGACATCATCAGGAACTTTCACGCTTGTGTCTTGCGCCGCAACGGCTTTCATAGCGCCAATAAAACAAGCTGAATATCCAGCTGCAAACATTTGCTCTGGGTTCGTGCCATCTCCACCCGGTCCGCCCAATTCTTTTGGGGTTGTAAGTGTGACATTCAATTGACCATCTTCACTTTTGGCAGACCCAGTACGTCCACCTGTAGCAGTCGCTTTGGTTGTGTAGGCAACTTTTACTGACATTTTCAACTCCCTTAAAATTAACTCTTAGTCTTCAAGTGGTCATGATCAATCAAAAGATCAATGCCGCCTCGTTTATTCAGCTGGTTTAGTTCTAATCAGCCTTGACGTTTCAACCGCTGCTTTACGATGTTTGGTCACTTTTATGTATTCTGGATTGGTCACCATATCGATGAACGCCTGACCATTTGGATATCTCACCACAAAAGCCAAATCCCAATTTTCATCTTGGGGTCCAATAAACGTTAATTCTGGCTTGCCCGACCAAATAACCTTGCCGCCAACACCTTCCACAAATTTTGCTGCATTCTGACTATAAGTTTTGTATGCCTCCGCACCAGTCGCAACAGTCCCGTCTTCATATTTAGCCTGCGCGTTAAATTTGATCAGATTTATCATCTCAACGGGATGATCTTTTGCCATTCCAATCAATTGTTCAAAAATCTCTTTTTCAGGCACCACATAAGGTTCAGACACGATTTCCTCCGGATATAGCCTCTATCAGCTTCTCCAAACACCTTACTGCTGTTTAAAGCCCAATCAACGTCACGCTAGGACAAGGAATTGTGTGTACGAAACCATCCTGTAATAGAAATGCGCTCTTTCTGGGTATCTTCGATCACTGGGCTCACCTGATGCATCACAGGAACACTAAAAATAGAAAGCGTATTAAAAGCAGGCACAAAAGCGTCCGTCATTTTTCTATTGCTATCAAAAAACTCTAATTGCCCGCCAAGTTCAGCCGTCCATTCCGGTGTTAAACTGTAAACATAAGCAAATTTACGGTTCTTTCCGATCACACCATCATCATGATGATTTAAAAAATGTCCCGCTTGAAAATTCGTCGCTTGCATATCGCAAAACTCGGCATCCGCGCAGGTGACTTGGTTCAAAAAACGCAATACAGCTTCACTATTAAATGTCTCATACAAGCGTATGAGAACATCTTCAGATAAATTCCCAGAGCTCACCATGTCCGCAATCGGGTAATTCTTGTAGAGATATTGAAATTGCGAATGTCGGCGTTGTTTAGCAGCGTTTATAATCAAATTTGTCTTAGTTGGTCCAAGTGCATCTATCTGCGCCGGATGTATATCAAAATGCTTGCCATTTTCATTTAATACCAAACGCCAATCTAGTGTTTTTAAACATTCAAGAATGGATTTCGCCGCGCTCTGTGACAGAAAATCAGGAATTTGCAAACGCGAACTTTTCTTGAACGCGTTCGCCAGAAGTGAAGTATTCAATTCTGGATTAACCTCAAAGTTTTCAACTGCAACCGTCACTCAACATCCATTCAAAAAATCTGATCCAATAAAAATGGCCGCTCTCTTCATTATAAGAAAGCGGCCACAAAATTATACAAGGAAATTAGATTTAATCTTTCGCACGCGTTTCGTATGTCATTTCTTCTGTATTGATAATGATACGTGTGCCCACACCAATGTGTGGTGGCACCATAACACGCATACCGTTTTCCAAAATTGCTGGCTTGTAAGAAGAAGAAGCTGTTTGACCTTTAACAACAGGTTCAGTTTCTGTGATCTCGAAAGTCATTCGCGCAGGGAATGAAATAGACACAGCAACATCATTAAACATCTGAAGCACAACGGTCATATTCTCTTGAAGCAAAGGTGCTGAATCGCCAACCATTGCAGCAGGCACCATGAGTTGTTCAAACGTTTCAGGGTGCATGAAAATATAGTTTTCGCCGTCTTCATACAGATAGTTGTAGTCAACCTCTTCGACGAAAGCGCGTTCCAATTTATCTTGGGTTTTAAACGTGTTGGACACTTTAATACCATCAGAAATACGGCGCATATCAATCGTTGTTGTCGGAGTCCCTTTTCCCGGACGGAAAGATTCTGCTTTTAGTACGACATACAATTGACCGTCAGTGTGCTCTATGACGTTGCCTTTACGAATATTGGCTGCTGTTTCTACGGCCACGATAACCTACCTTTATTGCTTGTGCGCACCAGATGGCTTAAAGCACAGCTCTAGCCAAGCGCGGATTGCGAGATTGACCCTTCCCATAGCGGTCTATACGCCTTTCGCCAAGGGGCTAACGGCATTGGGCTATCGATTATCAAACAGTTCAGGACACAGATTATGAGCGACACACCTTGGTGGGATGCAAAAAGACACGCTGACAGGCGTCCCTTCTTGCTCGCGCGTAATAAGGTACGTTCAGCACTTCGAAACTGGTTTGAAAATGAAGAATTTTTAGAAGTTGAATGCGGCGCGCTTCAAATTTCTCCTGGAAACGAAACCCATTTGCATGCGTTTTCATCTAAATTTTTGGATGAAGACGGCTCAACCAATCTGGAATTATTCCTGCACACCTCACCTGAATTTTCTTGCAAAAAACTCCTCGCCGCTGGTGAAACAAAAATCGTTGATTTTGCCCGTGTGTATCGCAATCGTGAAAGCGGCCCGCTCCATTCTCCCGAATTCACCATGATAGAATGGTATCGCACGGGTGCCAGCCTTAAAGACGTTATGAAAGATACAGCAAATCTGGCGAGACTTGCATTAAACGCGACGCAGGCAACACAAATGATGTGGAAAGATTCTTCATGTGATCCACACAAAGAACCAGAATTTCTGACATTAACAGACGCGTTTTCTCGCTATGCAGATATAGATCTAAACGCTGTACTTGAAGACACACCCGCATTCAAAGCCGCCGCCGCAAAAGCTGGTGTCAGTGTATCAGATGGCGCAGAATGGACCGATATATTTTCTGCCGTTCTCGTCTCAAAAATTGAGCATAAACTCGGGATAGATCGTCTAACATTCCTGTGTAACTATCCAATATGCGAAGCTGCTTTGGCGCGGCCATGCCCTGATGATCCTCGCTTTGCTGAACGCTTTGAAATGTATGCTTGCGGGGTCGAGCTTGCCAATGGATTTGGCGAGCTCACCGACCCAATTGAACAACGCAAACGTTTTGAAGCAGATATGATTTTAAAGCTTGCCTATTATGGTGAAAATTATCCACTCGATGAAGAATTGCTCGCCGCCCTGCCTCATATACCTGACGCGTCAGGTGTCGCCCTTGGTTTTGATAGATTAGTCATGCTTTGCTCAAATGCGCGCCGTATTGATGATGTTTTATGGACACCGTTTCCAAGCCAATGACCAAAACACTCAAATCCGCACAAGACTTTAAAAACCTCGGCATTACCTCACCAGAGATTACGCAGAATATCGACACTGTATCCACAAAATATGCCGTCGCAATGACAAATGATCTCGCAGAATGTGTGAAAAACCCCAACAGTGATGACCCAGTTTTACGCCAATTTCTGCCTCTTATAGACGAACTTACGACCCTGCCAGAAGAACGCGAAGACCCAATCGGCGATTGGCCCAATACAGCCGTTGAAGGCGTTGTCCATCGCCACAAAGACCGCGTTTTACTAAAAATAGTCTCTATCTGTCCGGTCTATTGCCGTTTTTGTTTCCGCCGCGAAATGGTGGGACCAGATAAAGACAATATGCTGCGCCCAGAACAGCTTGATGCTGCCATAGACTATATTGCGAACCACCCAGAAATTTGGGAAGTCATTCTCACAGGCGGTGATCCGATGATGCTTTCGCTTCGCCGCGCACGAGAACTCACCCAACGTCTTGAAGCCATTCCGCATGTTAAAATCATCCGTTGGCACACACGTATGCCAGTCGCCAAACCAGATATCGTCACCGCTCAATACGCTCAAGCCATAAAAAGTTCAACAAAATCAGTGTTTGTTGCTCTTCACGCAAACCATGCCAACGAATTTTCTGATGCCGCAAAACAAGCCTGCGCAAACCTGATTGATGCTGGTATTCCTATGGTATCTCAAAGTGTTTTGCTCAAAGGCGTCAATGATAATCTAGATGCTTTATCAGACCTGATGCGCACTTTTGTTGAAAACCGCATCAGACCCTATTATCTGCATCACCCCGATTTTGCTCCCGGCACATCCCATTTTCGCTTGAGCGTAGAAGAAGGCCAAAAGCTCGTTCAAGGCCTTCGAAACACGCTTTCCGGACTTTGCACACCGACTTATGTCGTTGATATTCCCGGCGGTGTTTCCAAAGCTATCGCCACACCATCAGATGCGCGCGAAATTGACGGCCAGCTATCCTTACGCGGACAAGATGGCCAATGGCGCGCCTATCCCCCCTCGGAAAAATAACGCACCTTTATTTGCTTCGATTTCAAGCTAGTTTAACAATAGATAATGATTTGAATCAGGACAGTAAGCCCTAGAAGTGGACCATTAAACTTGAAGATACTTCATACATCTGATTGGCATTTAGGGCGCACATTCAAACACGCATCCTTGATTGATGATCACCAGCATTTTTTAGATCAGCTAAAAATCGTGCTCGACCAGCAAAAACCTGACGTCCTCATAATAGCAGGTGATATTTTTGATCGCGCCTCACCGCCCGCCAGCGCCGTCAGCCAATTTGAAGATTTTCAACGCCATGTTTATTTCAATACTCAAACAGCTCTAATCATACTGGCAGGTAATCATGATTCCGGTGAACGTGTAGGGATGAATGGTGCCTTTGCAGACCCCAAACGCGTGCTCATCCGTGGCCGTTTACAACGCGACGAGAAGCCTCTGATTTTAAACGACGAATTTGGAGAAGTCGCCTTCAGCGCTCTGCCCTATGGCGAGATTTTTTCAGCGCGTGAATGCTTTGAAAAAGCAGATATTGCAACCCCCGCTGATGTGCTCAATCAACAAGTGGAATGCGCAAAACAATTTGTCCCCAATGGCGCACGCTGGGTGATTTCAGCCCATGCTTTTGTCACAGGTGCGAGCACTACAGAAACTGAACGTAGCCTATGTGTCGGCGGAATTGAAACTGTTTCTGCAGACACATTCAATGGCGCGCATTATGTCGCCCTTGGCCATTTGCACCGTAGTCAAAAAGTAGGTGCCGAGCATATTCGCTATAGCGGCTCGCCCCTTTCATTTGCATTTGATGAAGTGGGCAATGAAAAATCCATGACACTCATCACACTTGGTCAGTCAGGTGTTGAAAATATTGATCTTATCCCGATCAAGCCTTTAAGGGCTGTGCGTGAAATTCGCGGTGCGTTGAGTGATTTGGAAAAACAAACAGATGATCCAAACAATCAAGATTTCATCCACGCCATTCTCACCGATAAGGGCGGATTGGTTGAACCTATGGCACGCCTTCGCCGTGTCTATCCCAATGTGATAGCGCTGACGCGCGAGAATAAAAATGAAGTGTCCGGCAACTCAACGGGCCGTGCCAATGCCAAATTGGATAATCCCCAAGAAGTCATCTCTGAATTCATTCAACATGTCCGCGAAACAGCCATCGAACCAGATGAACAATCCATTCTTGATAATGCTATGAATGCTTCATCGAAAGCGGAGGCATAATTTATGCGCCCTATTCGATTGACATTACAAGCATTTGGCCCTTTTGCCGGCAAAGAAGTTATCAATTTCGAGCAAACATTCGATGTGGGTTTGTTTGGTATCTATGGTCCAACAGGTGCTGGTAAAACTTCCATATTTGATGGTTTATGCTTTGCTTTATTTGGACAATCCTCAGGTGCGCAACGTGATGGAAAAGATTTTCGCTCTGACCATGCCCCATTGGATATGCTCACTGAAGTCGAACTCGTATTTGATCTAGGAGATAAACGCTATGTCGTGCGCCGTATCCCTGCTCAGGAGCGTTTGGCAAAAAAAGGCGGCAAGACAACCCAGCAATTGCATCAAGCATGGCTCTTTGATGCAAGCGGTTTAAATACCCAAGACATAACAGATGCTAATCGCGGCAAAGCCATTGCCGAAAAGAAAACATCTGTCGTTGAGCAAACTATCTCTGAATTACTTGGCTATTCCGCAGATCAATTTCGTCAAATTATTTTATTGCCCCAAGGCCAATTTCGTAAAGTTTTGGATGCCAATACCAAAGACCGTTCCCAGATTTTGCGTCAATTATTTGACGTCTCCTTATATGAAAAGCTTCAAGACAAACTAAAAGAAGAAGCCAAAACCCTGCATGAGAAAGTGAACACAGCCCGCATTCGCAGGGATGACCGCTTAATGCAAAGTGGCCACGAAACATTTGAAGCTCTAGAGCTGGCAATCAAAGAAGCTCACGAACAGGTCAAAAAATCCCAAGCCGCATTAGATGCTGCCAAGAAAAACCATTCAGCAAAACGCGACACTCTTGAAAAAGCCAAAGCCAATGATGCACGCTTTGTGGAATTAGAAAAAGCAAAAGCTGACCTCATTATTTTGCAAGCCAATCAATCAGATATTGATGCCCGCAAAGCAGATTTGGAAAAGGTAAGACGCGCTGAATCTTTATTGGGTTTAGAAGCTGGATTATCGCGTGCGAAACTTGATCACAAAGAAGCGTCCCAAAGACGAATTGAAGCAAAAGTTAGCCTTGAAAAAGCTGAAAAAGCACACGCATCTGCTAAAGTAAAACTTACAAATATTCAAAAGCAATCGCCTGAGATTGAAGCCCTATCAGAAACTCAAAACCAACTAAATGCTTTGCTGGATATCCAAAAATCGACGATCTCTTTAGCCACAGATCTAAAAACAAAAACCGATCAACGCAAAACCAGCCACGCGCAAGCAAATGCAGCCAAACAAGAACAAGCTGCGTTAAAAACGCAATTAAAAGAGCTGTCTACCAGCGCAAAAAACGCCATTGAGCGCGGCAAAAAAATTGCAAATATTGAAAAAGAAATTGAACGCCTAAACACTGAAATCGCTGCTAACTCAGTCTATGAAAACACGCAAAAGCAAACTCAAAATCTTGAAGCCAAATTTAAATCCAGCCAAGCAAATCACTTAGCTTCAAAAGCAAAACTAGAAAATGCTCAAACAGAATTAGATGTCGCTGAAAAAGCATTGGCAAATGTGCAAGCACTACATCTCGCATCAAAATTAAAGCATGGTGATAATTGTCCCGTTTGCGGCAGCAGGGACCATCCTAAACTTGCAAAAGGTGACGCCAGTTCACAAGGATTAGATCCTGCATTTAGAGCAGCAGAAAAAACATATAAAATTGCCAGCGAAGATGAGCGCAAAGCAAATGATGCTTTGATAGCCGACAGGGCCAATTATAATTCTTCATTAGAACTATTTTCCAAATTGGAAAAACCAAAAACTGAATCTGACGCCCTAAAATCAGCCCTGCATGATCACACAATCGAACTTAAAAAACTAAATGATTTGCCGACGCTTGAAGCCATCAACCAAAAGATATCCCTCATTGAAAGAGAAGAAATAGAAGTTTCAAAACGGCTTGAGACAATTCTGGTCGAACATGAGAAAAATCAACTTGCTCACAACACCGCGCAATCTCGATATGATGATGCTATCGCCAAAATACCCACAGATTATCAGACAACCGGCAAACTAGAAAAAGCGCTAGAAACCAATAAAAACAAAATTGATGGTTTCAAAAAAGAGCTAGAAAATGTCGTATCATCTGAACGCGAAACTGCATCTGTTTTAAGCAACGCGCAGACCTCTCTTAAAGACAAACACGAGACAGAAAATCGCGCACTCAAACGCGTAAACTCTGAAACGGCAAATTTTGAAACGGCATTGATTGAAGCAAAACTTGATGAAGCTTCATTTCAAGCCGCCAAATTATTATTCCCAAAACGAGATGCAATTTCAAAAGCTGTAGAGAACCATTCCGCCGCGCTCATTTCGGTCAAAACACGCATTGAACAAGCAAAGCTCGCAACTCAAAACGTGAAACGAGAAGATCTCACGCGACTTCAACACCAAGTTAGCACTGCAGAGACAGAAGTTGATCACGCATCCAACATTTTAAACACAGTAAATCAACAGCAATTGCACTTAAAAGCGACACTCGAATCCGTGCAAAAAGCGACGCAAGAATTAGATAAACTCAACGCAGAATATGCACCATTGGGTGAAATGTCTGACCTCACAAATGGTACAAACCCCTATAAATTAAAGCTGGTCGATTTCGCCATTGCTGCCATGTATGATGATGTTTTAGATGCCGCCAATCAACGTTTAGGCCCAATGACGGATAGTCGATTTGAATTACGCCGAGAAGCTGGCGGACAAGGCGGAAATGCTTCTAGAGGTTTGGATACATTGATATTTGATGCACATACCGAGAGTTTACGCGCTACCTCATCCTTGTCTGGTGGAGAAGGATTTCTCGCTTCTCTTGCCTTGGCATTAGGCTTGTCAGATGTGGTTCAACAACAATCTGGCGGTGTCCGTCTTGATGCCATTTTCATTGATGAAGGCTTTGGCAGCCTTGATTCCGCCGCGTTAGACCTTGCACTTCAAACACTTCACACCTTGGCAGACAATAACCGCCTTGTTGGAATAATATCTCATGTTGAAGAAGTGAAACGCACAATACCAAATGGATTTTCTATTGAACCTTCTACAGCTGGTAGCCACATAAAATTGCGCACATCTACCTATTAGCGTTCAAACACTGTTCAGAAAAACACGTAATAACAGTTGGTTGAGTTTCCTTTTTCAAATTCAAGGCCTATATTATTTTCATGACATATTCAAAAACACCTGAAGAATCTTCCCAAAATATCCCCGAGAACATGCTGTCACCGTCCTACAAATTAGCTGCTCTAGATGAGGATTTCTTACTGGGAGATAGCATGCGCGGTGTCCGCTTCATGCTGGAATATGCAAAAGCTGAAGAGCATTTGCGTAATTGGGGGGTTGCCTCAACAATCGTCGTTTTTGGGTCAGCGCGTTTTAAACCGGATGGTCCTGAAAATCACGCAAGATGGTATAATGCAGCCAGAGAATTGGGCCGCATCATTTCTGAACGAGGCGGAGCCTTAAATAGTAAACAATCTCCTCGTCAAAACGTTGTAGCAACGGGTGGTGGCCCCGGTATTATGGAAGCCGCAAATCGCGGTGCCTATGATGCAGGTGCACCAAATATAGGTTTCAATATCACCCTACCGCATGAACAAGTGCCAAACCCCTATTCGACGCCGGACCTCACTTTTCAATTTCACTATTTTGCCATGCGCAAAATGCACCTCGCAATGCGCGCGAATGCACTTGTCGTTTTTCCTGGTGGTTTTGGCACAATGGATGAATTGTTTGAGATTTTATGCTTGCGTCAAACAATGAAAATCACAACGAAACTTCCGATTATCCTGTTTGATGAAGAGTTCTGGGCATCCACATTCAATCTACAAAACCTAATAGATGTAGGCACCATAAACGCTGAAGATCTAGATTTATTTAGTTATGCAAATTCTGCCGAAGAAGCATGGGACAAAATGTTAAAAGGCGGACTAACCGCTTCATGAAAATGTCGAAAGCATGCTCGCTAAACCAATAAGGTGGGTATGCTATTCATTTTAAAGGAAAATATCTGGAGCGGGTGAAGAGATTCGAACTCTCGACTTCAACCTTGGCAAGGTTGCGCTCTACCCCTGAGCTACACCCGCATCCGATATGGCCAAAGGAATTTTCTTCCGTTGGAGGCGCTGTTAAACAGCAAAGTTGATTTTCATGCAAGTAAAAAATTCAATGAATCGCAGAATTTTTCACTTTCGACATTTTCAGCTTCTATAGGCCAGGTAATGGAGGTTTGGGAGCTTTCATTTTGCGTTTCGTGACATGCGTGTTTACAGATTCACCTGTCGTTTTAGTACCCCGCATATAATGACGTTGCCACTTCTCCCGCAAAGCACCTTGATCACCCGTATTTAGTTTATCAATGAAATTCCCGCGCGACTTTGCCCATTCATCATACTCTTGTTTGAGAGACACATTATCATCAAGCATACGAAGAGTTGGTTGCACATCTTCCATTTTATTGTGCTCAATAAGATTTAAAAAGGCAAATGCCTCGCCTTTTTCAAATCGCACTTTGCAGGGGCGTGTAAACTTCCAATTCATTGTAAATGGAAATGGCAACCAATCGGTTTCAACCAAGCCTGCCAATGGATATATGCCATCTTTAGGTGCATTGGGCGGCCCTTGAACCCATACTCCCCACCCTGGTGGCGTTCTAAATAAATATCCGGTGTGAAATGTCAAAACACCTTCCTGAAAATGGCTGTCCGCTACATTTTCGACGGGAGGCCACACTTCATCGGCCTGAATTTTTATGCTCGCTTTTGTCGGGCCCCCATCCCACTCGATTGTTAGTCCTGTCTGACATAAAATCTCCCAACCGGTAGAGTTAGCCATAGTCAGTGGCAGGCAGCGATATGGATGACGATCTGTGAACTTGTCCATCCAGTCACGTCGTGATCTAGCCGGAATAAGGTCTGGAACGTATTCATGTAATTTATAACAATCGAGTTTCACACTTTTCTCCGCCGAGAGTTCGCCATCAATGTGGCGATAAACTTTTTAAATGGGCTTTATCCCCAGATCATATTGTCAGATAGTTAGCCTATTCAATTGCAGCTGCCAACGGATCATGATTAATCCCTCTCCCACCCTCGTCAAAGCGAGGAAAATTCGGAAGAAGGATTTTGAGAATGAATATTCGAACCCTATTAATGCCAGATAAGCCTCAAAATATTTTTCCAGAAGCTAGTGATTTTTCTCGCTGTCCTGAATTGGAAGTCTTTAAGTGCCTAGACCAACAAAATATCAAATACTCAACCGAGACTCATCTACCCACACATACAGTCGCGGAATCCAGTATTCTTAAATCCCAGATATCTGGAGGACACACAAAAAACCTTTTTCTAAAAGATAAAAAAGGGCAATTGGTCTTAATAAGCGCGTGGGCACATACAGAAATACGTTTAAACCAATTGCATAAGCTTATTGAATCTCAGCGGCTTTCTTTTGCGAAGCCACAATTATTGTGGGAAACATTAAAAGTCACAGCTGGTTCAGTGTCAGCATTCGCGCTGATGCATGATACACAAAACCGCGTTCGGTTTCTGGCAGATGAAAAACTTCTCGACTTTGAGATGCTAAATTTTCACCCTCTAAGAAACGACATGACTACATCTATTAGTCAAAAAGGGTTTGCTCGATTTGTCGAATCCACCGGACGCGGCCTTGAATGGATTGATTTTAACGAAATTTAGGCACTAAACACCCAGTTTGCACACAGCTTCACTGTTGCACCATGGCATAATGACAACCATGTAGTATATTCAAACCAACATACGCGAAACAGAACACACGCTGCACACACAAGATTAGGACGATTTCTATGGATATTTCTTCTGGCTCTTTTCCACCCAATGGCGAAGATGCACAATGGATCATTGATGGTTCCGATCAGACATTCATGCAGGATGTTGTTGAGGCTTCAAAACACTCTCTTGTTCTCGTTGATTTCTGGGCGCCTTGGTGTGGACCTTGTAAAACACTCATTCCATCGCTTGAAAAAGTTGTGAACCAAGCAAACGGTGAAGTGCGCATGGTAAAAATCAATATTGACGAAAACCAAGGCGTTGCAGGTCAATTGGGCGTGCGTTCTGTCCCGACAGTTTTTGCATTTAAAGATGGTCAGCCTGTTGACGGTTTTCAGGGCGCTATTCCCGAAAGTCAGATTGTAGAATTTATCAAAAAAGCCGGTGCCGGCGGAGCTTTAGAACAAATTGAACAAGCTTTAGCTGCCGCAGCTCAAGCCTTCCAAGATGGTGAGCTGGACCAATCGGCTGCAATTTATGCTCAAATTCTACAAGCCATGCCTGACAATGTGGATGCTATGGTGGGTATGGCACGTTGTTTCGTTGCTAAGGGAGAATATGACCGCGCAAAAGAAGTTATTGCCCTCATTCCCGAAGAATCTCAGAAAATGCCTCAGGTGAAATCGGTCTTAACTGCGATAGAATTATCTGACGATGGTGGCTCTACTGACGATGCATCTTCTCATCTGCAAGCTAAACTTTCAGTTAATCCAGATGATTTTGAAGCTAAATTTAACCTAGCAAAATCTCTGTCCGCAAAAGGTAATCACCAAGACGCTGCAAATCAGCTTTTGGAAATCCTTGAAAAGGATCTAAACTGGAATGAAGGCGCTGCAAAAGAACAATTGCTCAAAATATTTGAAGCAGCAGGCCCAACTGCAGAAGTCTCTAAATCAGGACGCCGGCGCCTATCGTCGCTATTGTTTAACTAACTTTCCCAGTGATTAGAAATTAAAGGAATAAAATTTGTCTCCACCCATTTTCAGAATAGCTGAGGATTTACCCAAAGTGATTCCCATTTTTCCTTTGGAAAGCGCTATTGTTTTTCCACGTGGAAATTTGCCACTGAATGTATTCGAACCTCGCTATCTAAACATGGTTGATGATGCGATGTATTCCAATCGGGTTATCGGTATGATCCAGCCATTTCTGCCAGATGGACCGGGTGAGAAACCGCTTATCGAAAACCCACCATTGCTGAAAATCGGGTGTTTGGGCCGTATCAATTCCTATTCCGAAACCGATGATGGACGATACATGGTAAATTTGCGCGGAATGTGTCGTTTTCAAATCGTAGAAGAACAAGAAATGACTCGCCCCTACCGGACAGCAACAGTTAGTTATGAAAATTTTCTTGGAGACATGAAACCTGTCAGTACCAAAGAGCCTGATATTTCTCGTGAAAATCTAATATCTGCACTCAAAACATATCTTGCAGCGAATGCGATTAAAACTGACTGGGATGCTGTAACAGATGCACCTATGGAAACGCTGATAAACGCACTTGCGTCAGGGTGTCCCTTTTCCACAATCGAAAAACAAATGCTATTAGAGTTTCCAACACTGCAAGAAAGAGGTGAAGCTTTAATTTCACTTCTTCATATGGATGCATCGGGAAATGGCGGATTATTGCAATGAGTAAAACCGATACAAGTTCAAAATCGGCACAACCGGGAATCGATCCAAGATTGTTAGAGGTTTTGATATGTCCCGCCTCCCGAGGCCCGCTTTCATATGATAAGGAAACAAACGAGTTGATCTCGAAAAAGGCGAACCTTGCGTATCCTATAAGAGAAGGGGTTCCCATCATGCTGATCGACGAAGCCCGCGAGCTGGACGACAATTAAAATGTTTAAAAAGCGCCCTGAAGACGATGGAAGCTGGCCACTTGAAATACGTTTTATCAAAGACCAAGCCCTATTAAAAATATCATTTGATGATAATTTTGAAGGAGAAATTCCATATGAATTGCTGCGTGTAGATAGCCCGAGCGCGGAAACGCGTGGCCATGGTGGAGAAACTCCCCCGCCCGTAGCTGGGAAAAAAAATGTTTCCGTCACAAGTGCCGATCCAGTCGGTAGATATGCACTTCGGATCAATTTCTCCGATGGACATAATTCAGGGCTATATAGTTGGCCTTATCTAAAAGAATTGGCAACCAACCAGAAGCCCCGCATGAAAGCCTATCAAAAGCGTCTAAAAGAATACGGTCTAAGCCGCGATTAAAACTGAATAGGATGGCCTTGCAATAATTGCGGCATATTACGACCCGAGACGCCTTTGGCTTCACGACTTAAAAATGAACGCGCAAGCTCGCTTTTACCCATAAGAGACATACCAAATCCTGCAAGTCCCCTAAGAGCTGGCGGTGCTTTGAACATTTTATCCAAGACATCCATGCCTAGCGCCATATTAATCGTGTCAGCACGTCGCCATTCATCATATGGCTCAAGAGCAAGCGTGCTACCAATATCCAGACCAACATGTGCAGCTTTACCGATCGTTTCGGCTAATGCAGCAACATCTTTCAAACCCAAATTCAAACCCTGTCCTGCTAAAGGGTGAATAGTGTGCGCTGCATCACCAGCCAGAGCGATACGATCTGTGGAGAATGTATCGGCAATTCTCATTTTCAAAGGATAGGCAAAACGACCACTCTTGAGTGTAAACTCACCTAGAAAATCTCCAACTTTCTCTCTTAGCTCTAACTCAAAATCCAAATCATTTAGAGTCATAAGAGAATCCGCAACAACAATACGTTCTGTCCACACTAGGCTAGCAAGATTATTCTTCAGCGGAAGCACAGCGAAAGGCCCGCCTTTTAAGAATACCTGACGCGCCACGCCTTCGTGCGGCTTGGCAAGTTCTACTGTCGCTACAATGCCCATGGCTTCATAGTCATGGCCAGCAAATTCAATTCCCGCCGTTTTTCGTACAAAGCTCTCGCGACCATCACACCCAATCAATAATTTGCTAGAAGTCTTAGTGTCGTCATCATTTAAGCTGATCAGAACCCTATTTGATTGCGTCTTTATGCCGCTCAACTTAGTGTTTGATTTAAAAGTTAGACCCGCCGTTTTCCGGGCTTTTTCCCATAAAGCGGACAAAATAGCATGGGTCTCAACAATGTAACCCAATGGCCCATCAATTTCTTTATCCTCTTCAAAGTCAAAGCAGATAGGTGAAAAATTTGCCGCTTCTGCTTCAACTTTCAGGATTGGTTGCGCGAAAGGTTCTAGAGCCTCGCATATACCAAAAACACGCCACATTGCCCAACAAGCGGGTGCAATTGAATAAGCGCGCCCGTCGAAATTACCTTTTTGAGGTTCAAAATCACCATCTTTGCTTACGACCAGACATTCAAACCCCAAGTCACATAAAGCAATAGCGAGACTCAAACCGACAGGGCCTGCTCCGGAAATAACGATCTCATAATCAGGTTTGGTTTGTGGATAAAGTTCCATAAATTTATTGTATGCTCCACATTAAAATGCGTCCAGACTCGCACAGGAATTGGGCGATATGCCAAAACGGTGCTCGTGGGTTGCTCATTATTGCATCGATTCTTTCTCAACAGAGTTCAAAACTTGTCTGATTAGCCTCTGCACAATCTCTTTAGCATCGATCGCATTCAAATAGTGAGTGCAATGAGGTTTTTTTTAGAGAGGGGTTCAGATCTATGAGATCCGGAATGACTGGCAAACTGGCGGGGGCCGCCACACTTGCTGCCATAACATGTGGTGTGGCAGCCTTCGCACAAGAGGCAGAAGTTCCTTCAGCTTCTGACGTTTCTGCTTATGTAGATAACACATACCTTTTCCTACTTGGTGGTCTGGTTGTTATGTTTATGGCTGCAGGTTTCTGTATGCTAGAAGCTGGCCTTGTACGTTCAAAGAACGCTGCAACGCAGGTAACTAAAAACATTGCGCTATACTCAATCGCTGGGCTTATGTTCTGGCTTGTTGGATACAACCTTCTATACCCTGGTGACGGAAACTGGATCGTTGAAGGATATATCGGTACTTTCGCACCATGGGAAACAGCTGATGATCTAGGTACTGGCTATTCTTCTGGTTCAGACCACTTCTTCCAAATGGTGTTCGTTGCTGCAACAGCATCAATCGTATCAGGTACAGTTGCTGAACGTATTAAACTTTGGCCTTTCCTTATCTTCACAGCTGTCTTGACTGGTATCATCTACCCAATTCAGTGTTCATGGCAGTGGGGCGGCGGCTTCTTGTCAGCTGCTGGTTTCTCTGACTTTGCTGGTTCAACACTTGTGCACTCAACAGGTGGTTGGGCAGCGCTAGTTGGTGCTATTATTCTTGGACCACGTCTGGGTAAATATGTAGATGGTAAAACAGTTCCAATGCCGGGTTCAAACATCCCATTGGCTGCTCTAGGTACTTTCATCCTTTGGTTTGGTTGGTTCGGATTTAACGGTGGTTCACAACTTGCTGCCGGTACATTTGACGACATCAACGCCGTGTCGACTATCTTCCTAAACACAAACCTTGCTGCTGCTGCTGGTACAATGGCTGCAATGATCCTAACAACTATTCTTTACAAAAAGACTGACTCAACAATGGCATTCAATGGTGCACTTGCTGGTCTAGTTTCGATCACTGCGGGTCCTCTTGACCCAAGCTTCCCAGTTGCAATCTTGATTGGTGCCGTTGGTGGTGTGTTGGTTGTTCTTACAATCCCATTGCTAGACAAATTCAAAATTGATGATGTTGTTGGTGCGATCCCAGTTCACTTGGTATGTGGTATCTGGGGAACAATGATCGTTCCATTGTCAACTGAAGGTACAAGCTTTGGTGTTCAAGCACTTGGTGTTGTATCAGTCGGTGCTTTCGTTGCAATTACATCTGCAATCGTATGGATGATCCTGAAAGTAACTATGGGAATCCGTGTAAGCGAAGAAGAAGAAATGGAAGGCCTAGACCTCAACGAATGTGGTGTAGCTGCTTACCCTGACTTCACGAAATAAGATCTGACGATCTAATTTTTAGAACTCGAATTAAGTTTAACCCCCGACATGCAAATGTTGGGGGTTTTTCTTTTTTCAGTGATTATGGCTAATCACGAAAATAAATTTCATCAAAAACACAAAGAAATCACATTCCGTTTGCGCCTCGTTAAGAGGCAGGCGTCAAGGTAGAGGCAGATAACCTTCACTCCCTTGTCATGAGGACGCCGCAAATGCCTTCTACGCAACTTTCAAATCGCGTGCAGCATCAACAGCACATTGATGCTGAATATCAAATCCCAGGTCGTAAACCTAGCGGATTTCATCGAATGATGACTGGCGTTATGGCATTTGCCCTGGGCGTGTTTATTTGTGGAGCCTACGGTTCCCATTCACCAACTGACCCTAGTTTAAACGTCGCATCGGATGCAGAAACATCGAACCTGTTCGGTTCTACAGGAGCTGTCGCTGCTGACCTTCTAATGCAATCATTTGGATGGACAGCATGGCTAGCCGGTTTTGGCCTTATGATTGGCGGTGTTTACCGTACATTTGGCATTGGCCCACGTCGCCCTTCTCGTTGGTTCTGGGGCATGATGGCAATTAGTATGACATGTATTTGTTTGGCTGGATGGCCCATCCCAAGCAATTGGCCATTGGCAACGGGACTTGGAGGTATGGCAGGCGAAAGATTAAACCATTTTGCATCTATACCGTTTGCAGCTTTTGGGGCACCTGATCCTGTTTTACTAGCATCCATCACAACTGGTATTGCTGGTGTTTTATTTGCGGCAATCGCAATGGGACTTGGCGCTGATGATGGAATTGCTGTTTTCAGAACAATTGGTCAAATGTGGAACTCATTTAAGCGCGGAAAAGCAATTCCGATGGAAGTTGTTACCGAACATGATGAAACCGAAATTCGCGATGTGGCAGGGTTGCGTGATCGTGCAAACTCTTTCTTCGAGAATATGAGAAGCCGAAACCCTCAACAAGCTGCTTTGCCTGATCCGGAAAAAATGGAGCCACATTTAGAAGACAACTTCCTACGCAATATCGAAAACTCTGAACGACCTACTATTCCCGTCCGACAACGTTTGGCAGAAAAAGTCGTAGAAACACAGCCGGCTTCGCCAATTATCGAGGAATCAACTCCTAAATCAACGCTCTTTGGTAACCGAGCATCTCAGCCAAATACAGACATGCCTGCTAAGGCACCCGCTCCTGCGCCTGTTTCTGTTAAACCAGTGAGAGCACCTCAACCAGCAACACCTCAATCTTCTATCTCAGCTCCAATCCTCAATGATGGCAGCCGTTTACCTCCAATTGATCTACTTCAACTTCCACCAGAGCGTCGTTCAGATCATGATGAAACGAAATTGCTTGAAATGGCAGAATTGCTACAAGTCGTATTGGGAGATTTCGGGGTTAAAGGTCGAATATCAGAAGTTCGTCCCGGTCCTGTTGTAACCCTATTTGAATTTGAGCCTGCGCCCGGAACAAAATCATCTCGCGTTATCTCTCTAGCTGAGGATATCGCCCGTTCTATGAGTGCTACGGCTGCGCGTGTGGCTGTTGTCCCCGGTAGAAATGCAATCGGTATAGAACTACCAAATGATGATCGCGAAACAGTTTATTTCCGCGACCTACTATCTTCAAAAGCTTTCACACGCTCTCGTGCATCTCTACCACTTGCGCTCGGTGAAAATATTGGTGGTGAATCAACAGTCGCCGACCTCGCTAAAATGCCTCACCTTTTGATTGCGGGTACAACGGGTTCAGGTAAATCCGTTGGTATCAATGCGATGATCCTATCATTGCTGTACAAACTGACCCCAGAAGAATGTCGATTCATTATGATCGACCCAAAAATGCTTGAGCTTTCAATCTATGAAGGCATCCCCCACCTACTTTCCCCTGTTGTGATAGACCCGAATAAAGCAGTTGCAGCCCTAAAATGGACAGTACGGGAAATGGAAAGCCGTTACGAAGTTATGTCCAAAATGGGTGTCCGGAATATCTCAGGCTTCAACAAGAAAGCATCCGAAGCCCGCGAGTCAGGTGAAACCTACACACGTCCAATTCAAACCGGATATAATAGTGACACCGGCGAGCCAATCTGGGAAAATGAAATCATTGATATGCGCCCAATGCCTCACATTGTTGTGGTGATTGATGAGATGGCCGACCTGATGATTGTTGCAGGTAAAGAAATTGAAGCTTTAATTCAGCGTCTAGCGCAAATGGCACGTGCTGCGGGTATTCACCTGATCACAGCAACCCAACGTCCATCTGTTGATGTCATCACAGGTACAATTAAGGCCAACTTCCCTACCCGTATATCATACATGGTTACGACCAAAATCGACTCGCGTACAATATTGGGAGAGCAAGGTGCCGAACAGCTCCTTGGTATGGGTGACTTATTGTATCAAGCATCGGGTGGAAAACTAAACCGTGTGCACGGTCCTTTTGTGTCTGATGAAGAAGTTGAAGCAGTTGTAAACTTCCTGAAAGATACTGGTGAGCCATCCTATGTTGAAGGACTAACCGACGAACCGGAAGAAGACGTGTCTGTTGCTGACGCGGCCATGGGTGTCTCTTCTGGTGATGTGGAAGAAGACCTTTACCGAGAAGCCATCCAAATCGTGCGCCGCGACAAAAGAGCATCGACCTCTTATATCCAACGTAAACTTCGTATTGGGTATAACCGCGCCGCATCCCTTATTGAACGTATGGAAAGCGAAGGTTTGGTTAGTGCGGCCAACCATGCAGGGAAACGTGAAATTTTAATGCCTGAGGATAACGCCGCCTGAAATGACCATAATGCGGGGTTTAGCGAATAAAAGCCTATCTAGCTGAACCCCTATTCATAAAATCAGGCCAATTTAGGCAAGATTTCCTTTTAAGCGTCTTGTTTTCGCCGAGCCTGAGTTTAATTCTACCATTATGATTATTGCATCCTCCCTTATCCCGTTATTCATGGCTTTTGCAGCACCTGCTCAAG